>JAHIUF010000006.1 GCA_018817005.1 Nanobdellota archaeon | reverse complement strand
TGCTTTGTACTTAGCAGCTAACACATAAACTGTTTGTCTGCTAATTCGTTGTATTCTAGCAATAGAAGTGGCACTTCTGCCACTTCTAAACTGTTTAATAATCCATTTTCTCTTCTTTTCAGTCAACATTCCCATAAAAAAACACCAAAAAGAAGAAAAACTTCAAGATTTAAAGAAGTGTAAACAGATTACGATCTTAAACAGGCAAAAAACAAAATAAAAAAGTATTTAAATATACTTCAATAAAAAATTAATTACGATGAAAAAGATTATAGCGATTTTAATATTATTAATTGTTGGAATGACTTTATTTTCAGGTTGTTCTTCCAATACAGTTATAGATAACCAAATTGAGTTAAATAATAATAATCAAGAAAACAATGTAGCAGAAGATAATTCTGATAATGAAAATGGTGTTAATTTAAATATTAATGAAGAATTAATTAAGAAAATAAATTTAATAGATTTAGATGAAAATTATATTGTAAATTTTTCAGGTGCGTCGGGAAAACATTCTTTTTTTAAGCTTGATCAACTTTATGAAATTAAAAATGAACAAATTTTATTTTTGAATTCTTCTTCTTCTTTTTCTTATACAAAAAATCTGACTTATATTAAAAAAATTTGTAATGAAATTTATTCTATTAAGTTAAATAATTGTGATTGTAAAGAATATGATGTAAATAATGCAAATAATCTTATTTCATCTTATGAATGTAATTTAAATGATAAAGTAAATATTGATGAATTAAAAACTAAGTCTATTCTTTTAGAATCATTAAAAAATGAAATTCCAAATTGGAAAATTGAACTTGATGAAGATGAAAATTGTTTTCATAATAAAGTTGAAACTTTTAATAGAGAAAAAATTTGTTTTAAAAATAATGACATCATTTATTATAGTATAGATAAGTCAGAATTAGGTTTTATTAGTTTTAAAGAATGGAAATTTAATTAATTTTTTTGAAGTAATATTAAATTAAAAACGTTGTTTATTCTTGTCTTTTATTGCCACTGTGTTTTCTATATGGACGGACGTCTACATAAATTACTCCTCCTTACGCTTCGCTCCAGTCGCCACGCTACGCTCTCGCCCTTGACTCGAAAGACACAACAACGGTTTGTCATACTAAACTCTATAAAAAAGTCCTAGAAAAAAATTAAATACTAACAAATTCTAAAAGCAATTATGAAATTAGCACTTTCACTAATATCTTTGATAATCCTATTATTAATTTCAGGATGCACTTCAGAACTAACTGATTCAAAATTAATAGATTTAAAAAAAAATATCTGCACACAAGATTCAGATTGTTGGTCAACTAATGGAGTCATAGAGTAAAAAACTTGGTAAAAGGAATAAGCTTTCACAAACCAATAAAAGACTTAATGCAAAAAGTGTTCACACAATAATTCATCTAAACTCTTGTTATAGAAACAATTAATATAAATGCAATAGTTGAAGAAGATAAAATACCAACCACTTTGGAAGAGAAATTGATTTATTACGCTGATAGACGGGCTTGTGAATATCAATTAGTTTCAGTTGATGAACGAATTTCTGATTTGAAAAAAAGATATCCTGATATTGTGTCTTTTATGTGTAGAGCAGAATCGAAAATAAAAATATTGGAAAAAGAAATTTTTGAAAAAATTAATGTTAGTATATGGCTAGAAGAACTTAAAGAGAACTAAGGAAATATTTTTCTTTTTGCATAGTTGATTAACTCATTTAAATATTTTTTATTTTTATTTTTAATGGGGTTGTTTATTTTTGAGCTAATTTGTAAGAAATGTAAATAATCTTTCTTTTCTTTTTTCCCCTGTTTTGTGTGCATATCAATTGCATATTTCGGGATTTTTATCTTTAGACCCTCTTTTCTTTTTATTTTCATATAATCATATATCTCACTAACAATCCTATCTTTTTTGGCTTCACATAATATTTGTACCGCTTTAATAGCCTGCATATCTTTATCCCACTTTTTTGAATTTTCTAAATCAAAGTACGTTTCTTTAAGATTTCTTACTGTGTTAATTGCATGTACATCTGACACATCTTCAACAACAATTACTGACATTCTTTCCCAAAATTTGTTAATAAAAATATTTCCTGAATCCAATAATTCCATACAAAAAAAACAAGCATTTTCAAAATTACCTCTTCTAATTTCTTTTTGTAACGCAGAAATTACTTGATCTGCAGAATAACCTGAAATTGTTTGAAGTTCTGAAAATTTAATTTGTTTATCCATTTTAAATTTAAAAATTGTACTTAGATTTAAATTTATTCTTTTCGCCCCCGAAAAAATTGAAACTAACATCGAAAATTCCTGTTATGCTCTTTGACCATACAACGTGTGGTCAAACTTCGTCCGAAGAGTTTTTGAGAACGCCGTCATAAAGAAACAATTTCTGGCACTTAAATGTCAAGAATGCGTTCATTCTTGAGCACACTCAGAAACTTATTGATTCTGATGAGTCTTCGATTTTTATTGAATCTGCGGTATTCATCCAATAATATTAATGAGAAAGAAATAGCAAAATTGTTAAAATTAATAAAATAATACTCATCTCTTTTTCTCATCTATAAAAAACTATCTGGCGGGGGGATTTTAACTTACTCTAGTTTCTTTGTTCCATATCATTTCTAAGTGTCGACATTTTATTGTTGCATCGCAGAACGCAGGTATGTTTTGTTCTTGTAAGTCTCTAAAGAAGTACATGTCATCGAATCCTTTTTCATCTTCACCAATTCTAAATGTTATTTTTTCCAAAACATTTTTGTGTATTAATAAACATCCAAGCCCTCCGCCATGAATTTGAAATATTTTTTTACCACCAACATCTTTCATCCGGAGTCTTTTAACAGCGGTTTTTTCATCATTCAAAATCCACAGAACAGGCACATCCTCTCGCCCTAAAACAACATCATTATCTTTTACCAGCATGTTTTTAGTGTAAAAAGCGCTAACAACTCGTTTTTTGCATGAAAGCAGCTTTTCAATTACATCTTTAGGTGGAATGATATCTTGTTCTATTGATAAAACATATTCACAATCTTTCAAAAGAGCTTTTTTTCTGAGCAAGTCTCTTGAATTCGCAAGTCTTTTTTTCACACCTTTTGTAAAAGGAATTTTTATACAATCACAACCTAACGTGCGAATCATTTCTGCATAAGAAGCATCTTTTGAGTTATCCGCAAATAAAACTTCACAATTTGCATAGGTTAATCTATTCAGACCCTTGAGGAATTCTTTCAGACAATAACATTTATGATTGCTTGTTGGACAAATAATTATTATTTTAGGATTAATCATGATAAATTATAACAGTCTTTGCTTTTAATATTTTTCTTTCAAAAATTTTATAAGTGATGAATATTTGTATAATAATATAATGATGAAATCTCGTACTTTAAGCAAATCAGATATTAAATCATTAAATAAAGAACTAGAACGGCTATATAATATAGCTCCATTGGGTAAAAAAGATAGTATTTTGCTCGTTGAAAGCAATCGTAAATACTTAAAAGTCAACAATAAACTATCATACTTTTATTACAATAATTTATTAATCCCAACCTTGCACTTGTTATCTGAAAATTGCTTTTTAAAAAAAATCATTATTGATATGGGCTCAATAAAATTTCTCTGCAGCGGAGCAGATTTGATGAGACCAGGAATCGTGGATATTAGTGAAGATATCAAAGCAGGAGATATAATCGTCGCAGTTGACGTTAATAATCATCAACCAATCATGGTCGGTGAAGCACTACTAGACTCAAACAATATGAAAACCCAAGAAAAAGGTAAAAGTGTGAAGAATATTCATTTCGTTGGCGATGAAATCTGGAATGCATAATGAAAAAGATTAAAAACAATAACTTGTTTCTATAAATTACTATGAGCCTTGAAGAAATAAGAAAAAAAGTTGTTGAATTTCGAAAAGAAAGAAATTGGGAGCAGTTTCATAACCCAAAAGACTTAGCTCTTTCTTTATCACTCGAAGCCTCAGAAGTTCTTGAAATATTTCAATGGAAAAGAACTTTAGAAGAGATAAAAGAAACCGCTAAAGAAAAAAAAGAAGAACTCTCTGAAGAAATGGCTGACGTATTGTTATACTTAGTTAACTTGGCAGACATCACAGGTATTGATTTAAAAGAATCCGCTCTTAAGAAAATAGAAAAGAATGCGAAGAAATATCCTGTAAAAAAATGTCGAGGAAAATCAGATAAATACACTCATTATCAAAGTTGATTCTCAAAATCAAAACATTTAAATAAACAAAAAAGTATGATAAATTAGTTTTAAAACCGTAACCTATTTAAATGGACTATGTTTTCGTTCTAAAATACCTACATATAGATATAAAAAAGCCAGACCTGCAAGCAAAAATGATAATCATTTCTCACTAATTGTAATACAAAATCAATGTGAGATTAATCGCTGCAACATGCCCTGGTAGTGTAGTCTGGCCTATCATGAAGCCCTGTCGAGCAAAAACTTAAAAAAATGAGTCGTTGCATTGAAAGGCTTCGACCCGGGTTCAAATCCCGGCCGGGGCGTACAACCATAATGGGCCGGTAGCTCAGCCTGGCTAGAGCACTTGACTTTTATGATTCGAAATCAAAGGCATCAAGGGGTCGCGAGTTCGAATCTCGTCCGGCCCAGTTTAATACTTAAAACATCAACTGAAGGAAAAATAAAAATGGCTAAGAAAAAAGAACAAGTAGAACACCTGTTAATTCCTGAACATGTAAAGCTCAACGAAAAAGAGAAGAAAGCTCTTCTGGAAAAATACAACATAGAAGTCAAAGACTTGCCAAAAATTCTGTCAACAGATTCAGCCATCAGTCATTTAGACGTAGAAGAGAAAGATGTTATAAAAATTATTAGGAAAAGTTCAACTGCAGGAACAAGCACATTTTATAGGGGTGTAATCAATGAATAAGAAGAACGCCGTGCTCATACAAAAATATTTTGAAGAAAACTCTATCGTGAAATCTGCTATTGAATCATTCAACGATTTTGTGGATATAAAACTTCAAACTATAATTGATGAAAATAGAGAAATTGAACCAACAATTATACCTCCTAATGTTGAAGAATTCAAAATAAGACTTGATAGAATTTGGGTTACAAAACCTGAAATCACTGAAGCTGATGGTTCTAAAAGAGCAATTTTTCCTGTTGAAGCAAGGATTAGAAAAATTTCTTACTCAGCACCTATATTCATAGAAGTTAGTGCACACATAAATGGTGTGCAAAGGGAATCTTTCAAAACTCAAGTAGGAAACCTTCCAATAATGTTAAAATCTAAATACTGCCATTTGAATGGTTTAAATAAAGATGAACTTGTAGAAAAAGGTGAAGACCCTGATGACCCAGGTGCATATTTCATTATAAATGGAACAGAAAAAGCAATCGTCAACATCGAAGACTTGGCTGCAAACAGATTAATGGTTGAAAAAACATCACTAGGAGTCAGCGAATATGTTGGAAAAATATTTTCTGAAAGAGGATCTTATAAAATACCTCACCAAATAGAAAAGATGAAAAATGGAACATTCTACTTAACATTTACAAGAGTTAAAAGAATACCTATCATCGCAATAATAAAAGCTCTTGGCATAACTAAAGATGAAGAAATTATGAAATTAGTGGATTTAGAAGACGATTCACAAGTGTTAATTAACCTATATGAATTTGTAGATATAAAATCAGAAGAAGAAGCAATAGATTTCATCGCAAAAAAAATTGGTATAACACAAGCCAAAGACATAAGACTTGAAAGAACAAAAGAAATAATTGACAAATACTTACTTCCACATCTTGGAATAACAAAAGAAGATAGAGTTTTCAAAGCATATAATCTTTGTAAAATACTAAAAAAGTTCATAAAAGTTTCAAGCGGAGAACTTCCTGAAGATGACAAAGATCATTATATTAACAAACGATTAAAACTTCCAGGAAACTTACTTGCAGATTTATTCAGAGTAAATCTAAAAGTGTTAATTGGAGATATGCTCTATAATTTTCAAAGAATCGTTAAAAGAGGAAAATTTCCAAGTATTAAAGTAATAATAAGAGAAAAACTCTTAACACAAAGAATTTATAGCTCCATGGCTACTGGCAACTGGGTTGGCGGCAGAAAAGGAATATCACAAAGAATAGAAAGGTTGAACTTTTTACAGACACAATCACATTTACAAAGAGTTGTAAGTCCATTATCTTCCAGTCAGGAAAACTTCGAAGCCAGAGCTCTTCACAGCACACATCTCGGAAGACTCTGCCCTAGTGAAACACCTGAAGGAACAAACATTGGTTTGAGAAAAAACTTATCAATCATGACTAGTATCTCTCCAGAAGTAAATGATGAAAAGATAATGTCTACATTAAAAGGTATGGGATTAAACACAATAAAATGAAAAAAACAAATCTTGTTTCAAAATATCAAAATTATAAGGTGATTTTTCAATGACGGATGTATTTGTAAATAACAAATTTTCAGGGACAATCAACGATCCAAAAGAGTTTGTAGAAAGAATAATTTCTGAGAGAAGAATGGGTAAACTTCCCATCTCTGCCAATGTAACTTATTTTGAAGACCTAAATGAAGTTCATGTTGAAACTTGTAGTGGAAGGGCAATAAGACCATTAATAGTTGTAAAAGATGGCAAATCAACACTAACAGACAAATACATTGAACAACTCGAAAAGAATGAAATTACTTGGTCAGACCTTCTAAAACAAGGAGTAATTGAATATTTAGATACCCTTGAAGAAGAAAGCACTCTTGTAGCGTTCAGAGAAGAAGATTTAACAGCCGAACATACTCATTTAGAAATTGCACCTATCACAATATTTGGTCTTGCAACATCACTTGTACCCTTTGGAAATTTCAATCACGGAGTAAGACTTAATCAAGGATCAAAAAACCAAAAACAAGCTATAGGTTTTTATGTGTCTAACTTTTTTACAAGACTAGACATGGATGTCAACCTTCTTCATTATCCACAAAGACCAATCGCAGAAACAATTATGCATTCGACTCTTGAGTTCAATAAACATCCAACAGGACAAAATGTTGTTGTTGCAATCATGTCTTATCAAGGATATAACATGGAAGATGCAATTGTTATAAATAAAGGTTCTATTGATAGAGGACTTGCAAGAAGCACTTATTATAGACCAGTTATATCTGAAGAATTAAGATACTCAGGAGGATTAATTGACGAAATAGGTATTCCTGACAAAGAAGTAAAAGGTTACAGATCAGAACATGATTATAGATATTTAGAAGAAGATGGAATTATCTTTCCTGAAGCAAAAGTTACAGAAGGTGATGTTATAATAGGAAAAACCAGTCCTCCAAGATTCTTAAGTTCAATGGACGAATATAACCTTACAACCAGTTCACGAAGAGAATCATCAATGGTTCTCAAGCATGGAGAGATTGGCGTTGTTGACTTTGTTGTTGTTACTGAAAATTCTGAAGGAAACAAACTCATACAAGTTAGACTCAGAGACAACAGAATTCCTGAAATTGGCGATAAATTCACAAGCAGACATGGACAAAAAGGTGTTATTAGTTATGTTGTTCCAGAACAAGACGTTCCTTTCACAGCAGACGGTATAAAACCTGACATAATCTTCAGTCCTCATGGAATCCCATCTCGTATGACTGTTTCACATCTAATAGAGCTTATAGGTGGAAAGGTCGGCGCTTTAAGTGGCAGATATATAGATGGAACAATATTTGATTCTGAAAAAGAAGAAGATTTAAGACAAGAACTTTTAAAACTAGGTTTCAGAGAGAATGGAACTGAAGTATTATATAATGGTATTACTGGAGAACAATATCCTGTACAAATATTCATCGGCGACATGTATTATTTAAAGTTAAAACACATGGTTGCAAATAAAATACATTCAAGAGCCAGAGGACCAATCCAACTTCTAACAAGACAACCTACTGAGGGTAGGGCAAAAGAAGGAGGACTCAGACTTGGAGAGATGGAGAAAGATACATTTGTTGCTCATGGAGCATCACTGCTACTTAAAGAAAGATTTGACTCGGATAAAACTATAGTTCCTGTTTGTGAAAACTGCGGAATAATAGCAGTCTATGATGGTAGAAAAGAGCGATCATTCTGTCCTATATGTGGAGACGAAGTGGAGATTTCAAATGTTGAAGTTAGTTATGCTTTTAAGTTAATGCTTGACGAGTTCAAGTCATTACTTGTATATCCAAAACTTGTACTGGAGGGAAAATATTGAGCCTAGAAGAAAATCAAATAGTCAGTAAGAAAATCAAAAGCATTGTTTTTGGTATCATGGGTCCTAAATTCATAAAAAATATGGCCTCAGCAAAAGTCGTCACACCAGAACTTTACGATAAAGAAGGTTACCCGGTTGACGGAGGACTTATGGATGTCAGGTTGGGAGTTATCGATCCAGGTCTCAAATGTAAGACTTGTGGAAGTAAACTAAAAGAATGTCCAGGTCATTTCGGATACATTGAACTTGCAAGACCTGTAATTCACATAAAATTTGTGAAACTAATCTTGGATTTCTTAAGATGCACTTGTCGCGATTGTGGCAGAATCTTAATACCTCAAAACAAGATAACCAACTATGTGGACCAATTAAAAGAAGTTGGTGAAGAACAAGGTTTAGAAGAACAAAGACACAAAGTTAAAGAGATAATGGCTTCTTTAAAAACCATTAATCAATGTCCTCATTGTAAAGCAAAACAACAACTTATAAAAGTTGAAAAACCAACAACCTATCTTGAAGATGAAAAAAGAATATCACCTGTTGAAATAAGAACTCGACTCGAAAGAATTCAAGATGATGATTTAGAACTTTTCGGTATTGATTCAAAACATGTTAGACCCGAATGGCTTATTCTAACTGTGATGCCAATACCTCCGGTAACTATGAGACCTTCAATCACACTTGAAAGTGGAGAGAGAAGCGAAGACGATCTAACTCACAAACTTGGCGATATTGTCAGAATCAATCAAAGATTATTTGAAAACATAAATGCAGGAGCTCCAGAAATCATCATTGAAGATTTGTGGGATTTACTGCAATATCATGTTACAACCTTTTTTGATAACGAAGTTTCACAATTGCCACCTGCAAGACACAGATCAGGTCAACCTTTGAAAACAATTACTTCCAGAATCAAAAGCAAAGAAGGAAGAATCAGACATAACCTGGCTGGAAAAAGAACTAATTTCTCAGCAAGAACTGTAATCAGTCCTGACCCAAAACTTAACATTAACGAAGTTGGAGTTCCTATGATTATAGCTATGAAACTCACTGTTCCTGAAAGAATAACTGACTGGAACATAGCATACTTGAAGAAATTTATTGAGAACGGCGCAAAAAAATATCCTGGCGCAAATTACATAATTAGACCTGATGGTAAAAGAAAGAAAATAACTGATGAAACACGTGAACAATTATTAGAAGAAATACAACCAGGATTCATAGTTGAAAGACATCTTATCGACGGCGACATCTCTCTTTTTAACAGACAACCATCACTACACAGAATGAGTATGATGTGTCATAGGGTTAGAGTACTTCCAGGATTAACATTAAGACTTAATCCTGCTGTTTGTACACCTTATAACGCTGATTTTGATGGGGATGAAATGAACCTTCACATTCCACAAACTGAAGAAGCTAGAGCGGAAGCAGAGTGTTTAATGGAAGTTCAAACACAACTTATAAGTCCAAGATTTGGACTAAGTATTATTGGCTGTAACCAAGATGCAATATCAGGAAATTATCTTCTTACAAAAGAAATGGAACTTTCAAAACAAGAAGCAGTAGACCTTTTATCTGCTGTTGGAGTTACTGATTTCACAAAGCTTCCTAACAAAAAAGTGTTGTCAGGAAAAGAAATTTTTTCTGTTCTTCTACCTGATAACTTTAACTTTAGAGGAATTTCAAAGTCAGTTCCAGAAGATCATCCGGATAATAAAGTAGTGATAGAAAACGGTAAACTGATTTCAGGAATTATGGATAAAAGCAATTTAGGATCGGGCTCAGGATTACTTCTTAGAAATATTCACAAAAAATATGGTAGGGATGAAATGGTTGAAATCATCGGTCGTATTTACCGACTTGGAATCGAAGTCCTGCTGAAAAAAGGTTTTACTGCCAAGATGTCAGATACTGATCTTACAAAAGAAGCTGAAGAGCAGATTCAAGAAGTCATAGTTGAAGCACATAAAAGTGTCAGTAAAATAATTCAACAATATAAAGATGGTAATTTAGAGGTTATTCCTGGTAGAACCATGACTGAAACTCTTGAGCTTAGAATACTTGAAAGACTTAATAAAGCAAGAAATGACACAGGAGAAATTGTTGCTGAAAGAAGTAACCAAAAAACCGACACTATGGCGATGGTTCGATCTGGAGCTAGAGGCAACCTAATCAATCTTGCTCAAATGTCTGCTTGTGTAGGACAGCAAGCTCTTCGTGGAAGTAGAATCAACAAAGGATATACTGGAAGAACACTTTCATGTTTTAAAAAGAATGATTTGGGTCCGGAAGCGCACGGTTTTATTGAGAATGGTTTTAAGAAAGGTTTGAAACCTTATGAAATGTTTTTCATGGCTATGACTGGTAGAGACTCAATGATGGATACCGCTCTTAGAACACCTAAATCAGGATATTTATATAGGCGACTTGCAAACGCTTTACAAGACTTAAAAGTCGAATATGATTTCACAGTTAGAGATGCTGCCGGAAAGATTATTCAATTCCTTTATGGAGAAGATGGTATTGATGTTTCTAAAAGTGAAGCAGGAAAAATTAATATAAAAAATATTATTAGAGAGATAAAATGAAACTATTCAAAGAATTCGAAGATAAATTACCTGAAAATATATTGGAAGAAGTGAAAGCTAATCTTCCTGACAAGTGTAGCGAAAGTAGAACCAGAAAAATTCTTGAAGCGGTATACAAAGAATATAAATCGTCTGTTGCCGATCCTGGTGAAAATGTTGGTCTAGTGGGTGCAGAATCCATTGGTGAACCTGGTACTCAAATGACATTGAACACATTTCACTTTGCAGGAGTTTCTGAAATGAACGTTACAACAGGTCTGCCAAGATTAATAGAAATTTTAGATGCTCGTAAAACTATCAAAACAGAAATAACTGAGATTTTCTTAAAAAAACCTTATAACGAAGGAAAAGATATCAAAGAAATTGCTGAATCTTTAAAAGAAACTCTTTTTAGAAGTTTTTTAAAAGAAATATCAATCAATATTGCTAGTCTACAAATGACTATTGAACTTGATGAACAAAAGATTAAAAATGCAAAACTAACACCTATAAAAATCACAAAAATTCTTGAAAAATCCGTTAAAAGCTTTAAATTTCAACTTGAAAAAGATAAGCCTATAATTAATGTGAAATCTTCCTCTAAAGATATTGCTTTAAATGAGATTTATAAACTGAAGGAAAGCATAAAAGATATTTTTGTTACAGGCATTAAAGGCATAAAACAAGTTCTGCCTGTAAAAAGAGGAAGTGAATTCATGATTGTTACTGCAGGAACAAATCTTAAAGAGATATTAAAGTTGGATTTTATTGATACATGTAGAACTACATCTAATAACCTTTACGAAATTGAGAAATTATTTGGAATTGAAGCAGTTAGACAAGCGATTATGAATGAGGTTATGAAAGTTTTAGATGCACAAGGTATTGATATTGACATGAGACATATCATGCTTGTTTCAGATACTATGTGTATGTCTGGAAGGCTTTTGGGTATTAACAGATATGGTATTGTTAAAGAAAAACCTAGTGTACTCGCAAGAGCTTCATTTGAAACACCAATCAAACACATAATTAATGCAAGTCTAAGAGGAGAAGTTGATTCTTTAAATAGTGTTATAGAAAATGTTATGTTAAATCAGCCTATACCTGTAGGAACAGGTTTACCGGGGCTAGTAACGAAGGTAAAATAAAATGGATATTTCAGAACTAAAAAAACTTTTGAAATCGGAGAATATTTTAATTGGAACGGACAGAGTTTTAAAGAATCTTCGAAAGGGTCTTATAGAAAGGATTGTCATCTCTTCTAATTGCTCTGATGAAGTGGTTGATGAGATTAAACACCTCGCAAGTTTAAACAAATCTGTTGTTGAAAGCTTAAACATACCAAACGAAGAACTCGGAACTCTTTGTAAAAAACCTTTCTCGGTTTCAGTTTTAGGTTTTCTTAAATAAAAATGAGTCTCAAACTTGACACTGAAATTATACGTCAAATCGCGTTATTTGAAAACATAACACGTGCTCATGTTAAGGACTGCTTTGTTCTTCGCGATAGACTAACTTTCATTGTTCAAAGCGGTGAAATGGGTAAGGCTCTTGGTAAAAATAAAGCAAACATTTTCAAGATTGAAAAGCTTTTGAAACGTAGAATAAAAATATTTGAGTATAATCCTAATATTCTGCAGTTTGTCAGAAATCTTTTTCTGCCTTTAAGAATTCAAGAAATAAAAGAAGAAGAAAATATTATAACAATAACAGGTCCTGATTCTAAAACTAAAGGTTTGATGATTGGTGCAAACGCTAAAAATTTAAGAGCTTATGAAGAAATTACAAAAAGATATTTTTCTCAAGTGAATGAAATCAAAGTAATCTAGTTTGTCATGACTTTAAAGTAAAGATTTAAAAAGAATTATTTATTTCTCATATATCATCACACCATGAAAGGCCTTAAAAAAGTTGGTGGAAAAACCACAGAAGAACTAGATAACACTTTAATTAAAAATAACTATGAATTCATAAACATAGGCGACTTCTTTAATACCCATATAATATTAGACAAAGCATCAGAAAAAGAACTAACGGATCTACTTGGACAACCAACTGCTACAATGAAAACAAATGAATTCAGATACGGTTCAGAAATAATTCCTGCAAAATTACTGCTGTACAAATCATACTACGAGCTCACGCCTGAATTTGACACAACACAAATATATGACAAACATTACTTCTATAAAGGATGCCTCGAAGTCACAACGAGAGTTGTTATAACAAACTCCAAAGATTAAAAACTAGTTAGCTTCTCCGATAAAACCCAAATAATTAACATTAAAACCGTCATCTCTTAAATTAGCAACATCTTCCTGCAATAAATCATCAATAAACTGTGGTGGTTGAGGAATTTTATAAATGTCACCCTGCCGCAGAACATTTTCAACATCCACAAACACACCATAAACAGGTTCAGAAAATCTTTTGGATATTTCAGAATGAAGATAAAAGAAAACATTAACTTCCTGCTTTTTTGCAATACGATAAACAGAAGGTTTTTGTCTTTTTAAAGAGTCAAAGAGAAACAAGAAGTTATACTCTGTGTCATCAAGCCTTCTAATCTCCTGACGCACCCACTCATCATTATCAAAAACCAATTTAACAAAACAATAAACAGCATAATAAGTATATAAATTTTCTGAAAAAAAATTAGTTAATTTTATAAACAAAACATCAAAACTCAATAACTGTGTTAAAAAAATGAGTATTTCCTTATTGTTAGATTCAAACGTATATACTTGGGTGATAATACCAATTCTTATTTTCTTAGCAAGAATAATAGATGTTACAATCGGAACTATAAGAGTAATATTTATATCAAAAGGCTATAAATTTCTTGCGCCAATACTCGGGTTTTTTGAAATACTCGTGTGGCTAAGTGCAATAAGACAAATACTGATGAATCTATCAAATATTGCGTGCTTCATCGCATACGCAGCTGGTTTTTCAGTTGGTACATTTGTAGGAATACAAATAGAAGAAAAATTATCGATAGGCAAAGTTCTTGTTAGAATAATCACTAGAAAAAACTCAAATGCACTTATAGAAAAATTAAAATCCTTAAAGCAAATCGTGACAACAATTGACGGTGAAGGTCCTGAAGGAAATGTGAAAATTATATTTACAGTAATCAAAAAATTAGATATGAAAAAAATAAAAGGTGTTATCAAAAAATTTAACCCACAAGCATTCTACTCAATAGAAGATATAAGATTTACATCAGGAAGAAGCTTTTCAGAAAACAAAATTAATATAAATAAACTAAGAGTATTCGGATATTTAAGAAAAGGAAAATAAATTAGACAAAAAACAAATAACCAAAAACAAAAATGGTTGAAGAAAAAATTGATTTAATAGATGAGAACGGTAAACGCACAGGAAAAATAATCTGGAAAAGCACAGCTCACAAAAAAGGCTTATTGCATCTTGCAGTAGCGATATGGGTCTACAACTCCAAAGGGGAAGTTCTAATACAAAAAAGAGCTGCAAATAAAGAATTCTTTCCAAATCACTGGGATATATCAGCAGCAGGTCATGTTGGTGCAGGAGAAAACATAAAAGTCTCTGCTTTGAGAGAATTAAAAGAAGAAATCGGAATAGAAGCAAAATCACGAGAACTAAAAAAATTCGTAGTAAAAAAAATGAGTCTCGCAGATGAAAAAATTGGTTTTTACAATAATGAATTCATGCATGCATATCTTTACAGATTTAAAGGAACTATAAAAGAATTAAAACTTCAGAAAGTAGAAGTAAAAGAAATAAAATTTGTGCCAATAAAACAGTTAGAGGCGATGATAAGAAACCTTGAACAATTTAAAGAATTTGTACCTCACAAAAAATTCTTCTTAGAAACAATAAACACAATAAAAAAAGAATTATCCAAAAATTAAAAGATTTTCATTAAAAAAAGGAAAACCTTAAAAACAAGCATTCTCACAATATAAATACAATGGATATTCAAACAAAAATAGAGCTTCTAAAACAAGTCGGTGAAGAAATATTAACGGAAGAAGAACTAAAACAACTTCTGGAAACAAAAAACAAACCAATAGCCTATGACGGGTTCGAACCATCAGGAAAGCTGCACATAGCACAAGGAATACTAAGAGCAATAAACGTCAACAAAATGCTCAAAGCAGGAATACATTTCAAAATGTGGGTCGCAGACTGGTTCGGATGGATGAACAACAAAATGAGTGGAGACTTAGAAAAAATCCGAAAAGTAGGACTCTACCAAATAGAAACATGGAAAGCCTGTGGAATGACAACAGACAAAATAGAATTCTTATGGGCAAAAGATG
Source organism: Nanobdellota archaeon (assembly GCA_018817005.1). Lineage (GTDB taxonomy): Archaea > Nanobdellota > Nanobdellia > Woesearchaeales > JAHIUF01. The sequence continues at coordinate 4,912 of JAHIUF010000006.1, read as the reverse complement.
TCATGTCAGATGACGAATATTGGAAAAAAGTTGTAAACATTGCAAGGAATAACACAGTAAAAAGAATAACACGCTGCTCACAAATCATGGGAAGAAAAGAATCAGAAAACTTATCAGCAGCACAAATATTCTATCCATGTATGCAATGTGCAGACATATTCCATTTAAAAGCAGATATCACACAACTAGGAATGGACCAGCGAAAAGTAAATGTGCTCGCAAGAGAAATAGGACCAAAAATCGGCTTTTGGAAACCAGTAGTTATAAGCCACCACATGCTCATGGGATTAGGACAACCCACAAGTGATTCAGGAAACAGCGTTGACAGAGCAATTGACCTTAAAATGAGTAAATCAAAACCTGACAGCGCAATATTTATGACTGATACAGAAGAAGAAATAAGAAGAAAAATCCAAAAAGCTTATTGTCCACAAGAACAAGCACAAGAAAATCCAATACTTGAGTATAACAAATACATAATATTTGAAAAGTTTAAAACATTGAAAATAGAACGACCAGAAAAATTCGGTGGAGATATAGAGTTTGAAAATTATTCAGAATTAGAAAACGCATACATGAAAGGAACACTACACCCGATGGACTTAAAAAACGCTACAGCAAATCAAATAAACAAACTCGTTGCACCAGTAAGAAAACACTTTGAAACAAACACAAAAGCAAGAAAACTAAAAGAAGAAGTGGAAAACTACCAAGTTACAAGATAAAGATGAAAAGATTCATCAACTTCACAGCATTTATATTCTTATTTGCAGGTATGTTCCTATCAGGACTTAACCCTTCAACTACAGGAGCAGTAATAGGAATCAGTGTCAATAACACGACAAGTTTTCTGGGAATCATGCTTTTTATCCTGGGAATAATAATGTTTCTCGCAAACAAGGAACAAACTTAGAAAAGAAAAAAAATTATTTTAACTTCTTAATAACATCCTTAACTGATAAAAGCTCTTCTTTACCAGAAACCATGTCACGAAGCTTAACCTTTCCTGCTTCAAGCTCCTTAGGACCAACAAAAACAACAAAAGGAATACCTAAAGAATTAGCATAATCAAGATTTTTACTAATACCACGCTCACATAAATCCATATCAGTGTTTATACCAGCTGAACGAAACTCCTGAACAATTTCAAATGATTTCATAGCAGTCTTTATAGGTATAACAAAAACCTTCGAAACAGTTTTTTCAACAATAGATTTTGAAAGCTTCATAACATCACAAATAACATCCAAACCAAAACTTATACCAATAGCAGGAAAATCTTTATCAGAACCAAGTAATTTTGAAACCATATCATCATAACGACCACCACCACAAATAGAAGAAGTCACTTTTGAATCCTTAACAAAACCTTCAAAAATTGTACCTGTATAATAACCAAGACCTCTTGCAAGAGACGGATTAAAAACAACACGTTTTTTCTGCTCATCAGAAAGATAAGAAAAAACAAGCTCTAATTCAGAAATACCTTGTTTTCCAAGCTCAGATAAAAGTATTCCTTTTAAAAAAGCAAGTTTTTCAGCAGTTGAACCCTGCATATTAAAAACACTCAAAAGCTTTGCAATCTTATCATCAGAAATATTTTTTTGCTCTAACTCTTTTCTAACATCATCAACACCAAGCTTTTGAATCTTGTCAAGAGTAATTATAATTGAATCAGCCTTTTTTAAATCAATACCTGCAAATTCAATCAACCCCTTCAAAAGCTTACGATTATTAACTTCAATATAAGAATCAAGACCTAAATTTTTAAAGACATCAAGAGCTAAAGCAATAATCTCAGAATCAATAAGACCTGTTTTTGCACCAACAGCATCAACATCACACTGCCAAAACTGTCTATAACGACCAAGCTTTATCGGTCCATCCCTAAAAACAGGCCCAAGCTCATATCTCTTAAAAGGCATCTTCAAATTTGGATTCATACCAATAAATCGTGCAAAAGAAAGCGTTAGTTCAAAACGAAGACCAAGTTCGCGATTGCCTTGATCAGATAATCTAAAAGTCTCTTTTGATGCATCAGCCTCATCACCAGCACCAGCTTTTGCCGATAAAACCTCATAACGCTCAATAACAGGTGTTTCAATAGGAGAATAACCATACTTTTCAAAAACAGACGTTAGTTTTTCAACTACTTGATTTCTTAAAATCTTATCCTCGGGAGGAAAATCCCTCATGCCTTTTGATGTTTCAAGTTTCATTTTTTTACTCCGTAAAAACATGGAACACCAAAAACTTTGTTTTTGATTGTTTCATGTTAATCATCTTATTGGTTTTGGTTTATATAATTTTTGATTAGCCACAGCCTCTCTAACAATTGCTTTAGCCAAAACATCTATAGTATCAATACAATTAGTTCCATTATAGATTAATGGTAGCTCTGTACAACCAAGAATAACCTCTTCAGCACCCTTGTCAAACAAAGACTTTACTAAAAACATCATAGTTTCATTATCAGATTGTTTCTTCTTACCAGCCAGAACATTCATTATAACCTTTGTAGTCAATTTTTGTTCTTTCTTAGAAGGCAAAATTAAATTTTTCAAATATTTCTGATAAAAACCTTCTCTAATAGTAGTTTCTGTTCCAAGTAAACCAATCTTTTCATTTTTAACACTATTTGTTGTTTCTTTAACAATATTAAGAAGAGGTATTGAAACCTCTTTCTTAATATCTTTCAAAAACAAAGAAACAGTGTTGCAAGGAATTGCTATAAAATCAGCTCCTGCAGATTCTAATCGTTTAGATCCATTTACTAACATCAATTTCACTATTTGATTTTGTTCGCTGTTTTCAACAACATCAGGAATTGGAAGATTTAAAATAATTATTTCAGGGAAATCGTTGTCATAAACAGCATTATAATCTCTTTGAAATATTCTAATAATTCTTCTGTACAACTCCATTGTTGCTTCAGGACCCATACCACCCAGAATTCCTATTGTTCTGTAAGAAGACATTTACATCACCTCCTTTACAGAATTTATTATCTGTCTAACTCTTTCAACTGTTGAACCATCAGAAGTAAAAGGTGTAACAATATCAGAAATCCATGCATTGTACGCTTGATCACTATCTAATTTATTCTTTATATTCACATCACTATCATTGAAATAAATACTTTGTTCATTACCAGTCAGATAAGAGGGTTTTCTCCAAGGTGGTGTTGAATACCAAATAGATTGATAATTATCTTTTCTCTCTTCTCGAATGAAAGATTGAATAATTCTATCAAATGAAGATTCAGTCTTAGGACCAAGTTTATACTTTATACTTTCTTCATCAAAGAAATAAACAGCTTCAGCAGTCTCTAAAGGTGTGTACAATGATTTAACCCTGCATTTCATATTACTAACATTGCGAAGCATCAAAAGTTTGTCAGTATTTTGATCCTGACAAAAATCAATTGCTTCCTGAAAACAATCTATGAATTTTTTATCAGAATATAAATCTACAGCATCTATAACTTTTCCTTGAACACCAAAAACCTTCATCATCGCATCTAAACTTTGATTTCTCAAAACACAATTATCTTTCAAAAATGATTTTTGAAATTCATCTTGAATTTTCTCGATTATTTCAGCGCTTATACAAGAACTATATTTTCTAGGAATCAAATCAGGCGACATTCGATTTAGTATTTGATAAGAAGATGCATCAAACACAGTTAACTCGAATGGCATTACTTCAGAATATCGCTTAGCCCAAGCAAAGAAATCAATAATATCAAATCGCTCTCCTTTCTCAACAATAGAATCATTGTATCCAAGACCAATATATGCTTTTGATAAAGGGTTTCCAAGAAGTACGTTTTTAAAGAAAAGCTTAGGATTTGAAAGAAATACGCTGTATTCTAATCCTGGTTGAAGAACTGCTTCAAATATTGGAATTGTTTTCTCAAGTTCTTTTTGATCTAATCCAAAATCAAAATCATTTCTTCTCTTAACATATTTTGCACCTTTTAACTTTGGTGTTTCTAGCTTTGAACAAACTATTTTGCTCTTATCAAATCTTCTATTATTAAATAGATCTGCTATTTGTTGTTCTACTCCGCTATAGGTGAATACAACCAGCGCTTGGTTGCACCTTAGCCTCCAATTTTTTTTCTTGTTTTTTTTCTTGTTTTTCTTTCATTTTTTTTCCTCCGTCAAAAAGAGCTTTGAATCTCTTATTCGACATTAGAAGAATATAGAATGAACTAACCTGTTCAATGATTATGAGATAAAAATGGGGCGGTACCCGGGATTTGAACCCGGACTAGGAGATCCACAGTCTCCTGTGCTGCCAGGTTACACCAATACCGCCAACCTGCGAGCTTTAGTAGAATATTTGAAAAGAATGAAGCTTTCGTTTTTAAGCATTTTGGTTTGAAAAGAGAAATTAAACTAGTTAGAAAGACTTTATCGACAATGAATACAATCAGCTCTTTTCATTATAAAACAGGGGTGAAAGTATAGGTTTATAAATTTTTCGGTTTAAGCCCTCGAGTATAAAAAGCAATATTTATAAATGGTTCATTATTCTTTGAAAGATTATGGACGGAATAATTACTAATTTCAGACAAGGAAGACATACACAATACACAAATCAGATGATAGTGCAAGTCAAAGGTGCAGAATCTAAGGCTGAAGTTGAAAAACTAGTTGGCAAAACAACTGTGTGGAACAGTGGCAAGAAAGATATAAAAGGCGAAATCAGAAGTGCTCATGGAAACAATGGTTGCGTAAGAGTTCTATTCGAGACTGGAATGCCGGGACAAGCAGTTGGTAAAAAAGTAAAAATAGAATAAAAACAACAAATTCTAAAAATTATTCGTGCTATTTGATAAATATCAACATAGCACTTAAAGGTTTTGCTCAAGGTTTTCTAAAAACATTGTTCGAAACCGGAATGC
>JAHIUF010000018.1 GCA_018817005.1 Nanobdellota archaeon | reverse complement strand
CACGACGATGAATTAATTTAGAAACTCAAAATTAGTTGACAAAAACAAGTTTTGAAAAAAAGTTGTATAATCAACCACATTTAAAAAGAAACTAAAAATTTCACAAAATAAAAAGTGTCAACTAATTTCGGACTTATTCATTACAAATTATTACAGAATTAATGTCGAGCCAAAGTTTCACAATCATCAACATGGAGCGTTATAGCTTCCCACAAATCATTTATCTTATCCCTGTCCTCAACACTAAAATCTTCGTGATTGTCAATAGTTTTATGATATGGTTGATTATTATTTTCAGGATAAATTTTTATAGAACACATATCTTTGGTAGTTCCAAAAAAAGCGCTTTTATGATCTATTTCTGTAACAACAAAACAATAATTGCTCTTTATACCTCCAGAAATAGCTGATTTGTTATGAAGTTCAATCTTCGTAATGATTTTTTTTGGAAGTTGTATGTTTACTCCCGGAAGCTTCAAATGCTCTTCATGATATTCAACAACCGTATTTAAGATTACACCCATAAAACACTAATATATAACAATTAGTATAAAACTTTTTCTAATTTTTTTTTCAAAACCTTTATAAACCAAAACTTTTTCCAAAGATAAAAACCCGAGTGAATAGCGCATAGGGTACTAGAATAAAGCTATTTCTCGGATTGATTTTCATGTTTAAAATGACAGAAGAATTCAAACACATAATAAGGATTGCAAACACTGATTTGGTAGGAAAAAAACAAATACTTATTGCACTTACAAAAATAAAAGGTGTAAGTATCATGTTTGCAAACACAATTTGTAAACTAACAAAAATTGATGGCACAAAAAAAGCAGGGGATTTAACAGAACAGGATGCAGAGAAATTAACAGAAGCATTAAAAAACCCTTTAAAATATGGTGCACCAGCATGGATTGTGAACAGACGCAAAGATTACGAAACAGGCGCTGACTTCCATTTGCTTGGAGGAGACCTTCAATTTGCAGATCAAAACGACTTAAAAAGATTAAAAAAGATTAAGTCCTACAGAGGATTAAGACTTCAATGGGGTCTGCCTGTAAGAGGACAAAGAACAAAATCGAATTTTCGAAGACAAAAAGGTAAAAGCCTTGGAGTCAAGAAAAAAAAATAATTAACAAGTAGAAAATAGAGGCAAACAAAAACAAAGATTTTTGAGTCTCATAAAATTTGGTGAATTATATGGGCGATCCAAAAAAAATAAGAAAAAAATATGAAACACCATCACATCCATGGCAAAAAGCAAGGATTGATGAAGAAAAAGTCTTATCAAAAGAATACGGTTTAAAAAATAAAAAAGAGATTTGGAAAATAGGTTCTGTTCTTAAGAATTTTAAAGATCAAGCAAAAAAACTTGTAGCTATGATTGGTAGACAAGCTGAACTTGAAAAAGAACAGTTAAAAAATAAAGTAATATCTTTAGGACTAATTGAATCAGGCGCAAGTCTTGATAAGATATTAGGTTTGACAATTAAAGATGTCTTAGATCGAAGACTTCAAACAGTGATTTGCAAGACTGGACTAGCAAGAAGTGTAAATCAAGCTCGACAATTCATTGTTCATGGGCATATAAAAGTTGATCAAAAGAAAATAACTGCACCTTCATATCTTATTAAAGTAAAAGAAGAAGGGTTGATATCTTTTGTTGAAAAATCTTCTTTAGCAAATCCTGAACATCCAGAAAGATATTCTGAACCAAAAGCAAAGCCCGTAATTCAAGAAAAAGAAACTAAGAAAGTCGATAAGAAAACAGAAAAAAAATCAGCAAAGAAAATAGTAGAAGAAGTGGCGGCTTTTGATGAAATACCAACTGAAGAAGAAGTTGTTAGAGGAGATGCAAAATGAGAGATGCAAGAGATAATATTCGATGGGGTATGGCACACATATATTCTTCATACAATAACACAATAATACACATTACAGATATAACTGGAACAGAAACAATTGCTTTAGCATCAGGAGGACAAGTTGTAAAGTCACACAGACTTGAATCATCACCAACAGCCGCAATGGTTGCAGCAAAGAAAGTTGCAGAACTTGCACAAGATAAAGGAATAACTGGTCTACACGTAAAAATAAAAGCACCTGGTGGACACAACGGACCTATGAATCCCGGACCTGGAGCACAAGCAGCAATAAGAGCTCTTTCAAGAAAAGGCATCAGAATAGGATTGATTGAAGATATAACTCCAATTCCACACGGTGGTTGCAGAAAAAAAGGTGGAAGAAGAGGACGAAGAGTGTAAAAATGGATATAAAAATATTATCAAACAAAAAAGATAAACTAACCTTTCTATTGAAAGGCGTGAACAATGCTTATGTAAATACTCTAAGAAGATATATGATGACAGAAGTTCCAACTTTAGCGATAGAAGAAGTTACATTCAAAATAAATAACTCAATATTATATGATGAAATAGTTGCTCACAGATTAGGACTTATACCAATAAAAACTGATTTGAAATCATACAATTTTACAAAAGATTGTAAGTGCAAAGGTAAAGGCTGCGCACAGTGTCAATTAAAATTATCTCTAAAATCAAAAAATTCAGGGTTTGTTTATGCCTCAGAGATAAAATCAAATGATGCTAAATGTAAACCTGTTTATCCAAAAATGCCAATAACAAAACTACAATCAAAACAAGATATTGAATTCGAAGCTACAGCAATACTTGGCATAGGAAAAGAACACATGAAATGGAGTCCTGGACTCATCTTTTTCAAACAAAATCCTAAAATTAAGATAAAAAAAGATCCTGAAAATAAACAATTAGTAGTAGAAAGATGTCCACAAAGTATTTTTGAACTTAAAAATGGCAAATTATCAGTAAATTCAAAAAAAGAATCTGATTGCATACTTTGCAGCGATTGTGTGGACTTAACCAATAACAATATAGAACTTGAAAAATCAGATGAATTCATATTTACAGTTGAATCATGGGGTCAATTAGATCCTCAAACCATAGTCACAAAAGCAATAGACGTTTATAACGACCAAATAAACGAATTTTCAAAATTGCTCAAATAAAACCCTTAATCAATAATTTTGTTGATTACAAGAAAACACTTGATATAATTCAAGAGAAGGGTTTTTAGGTCCTCACAAAAAATCGCGAGAATTGCGAGGGTGAACAAAAATTAAACATTTTTGAACCCATCACTCGAAAAAATGCGAGGGTGAACAAAAATTAAACATTTTTGAACCCATCACTCGAAAAAATGCGAGGGTGTCAGAGTCTGGTCAATCAGCCAAAGTTGAGCTTTGGTTTGACTAAATGACTACGGTTGAGGGCCGTAGGCCTTAGTGGCTGCGCGGGTTCGAATCCCGTCCTTCGCATTCAAAAAAATAATCAAACAAAATGAAGAAACAAATAAAGAAAAACGAAGAATTGAAAAAACTAATTGAAGAACTCAAGAAAGCATCTATCTCTTCAAAAGTAAATATTTGGAAAAGAATAGCTACAGATCTAGAGAAACCTTCAAGAAGAAGAAGAGTCGTTAATCTTTACAAAATAGAAAAAAATGCTAGATCAGATGAAACAATTGTTGTTCCTGGAAAAGTTTTAGGAACAGGTGATTTAAATAAGAAACTGACAATTGCAGCATATAACTTTTCAGAAGATGCATTTGCAAAGATAAATCAGAAAGGAACTGCAATTTCAATAATGGAATTAATTCAAAAAAATCCACAAGGAAAAAAAGTAAGAATTTTAGGATAAAAAAATGATACTCGACGCGACAAACTTGGTTTTAGGAAGAATGGCAGCAATCGTTGCAAAAAAAGCAATTCTAGAAGAAGAAATAATAATTGTTAATTGTGATAAATCAATAGTTACTGGTGACAAGAAAGAAATCCTTGCAAATTATAAAAAAAAGAGTAAAAGAGGAGCACCAAAAACCGGACCATATATTCCAAGAAATTCAGAAAAATTTGTAAAAAGAACAATAAGAGGAATGATTCCTTACAAACAACCTAAAGGGCGAGAAGCTTTCAAAAGAGTAATGTGTTATGTGGGTTTGCCTGAAGAATTTAAAGACAAAACCCTTGAAACAATAGAAAAAGCTAATATTTCAAAAATGAAAAACTTAAAGTTTTTAACAGTTAGAGAAATATGTTTTTATTTAGGAGGAAAACTTTAAATTTTTAGAGGTAAAATCATGAAAAAAATCATTCATACAAGCGGAAAACGAAAAAGCGCGATTGCAAGAGTCACATTAAGAGAAGGAACTGGTATTATAAAAGTGAATAAAATTTCTTTAGACTTTGTTGAACCAAAACTTTCAAGAATGAAAATAAGAGAACCACTATTACTGGCAAGAACAGTAATGAACACAGTTGATGTTGATGTTAATATTCATGGTGGCGGAGTTATATGTCGAGCAGAAGCTGCAAGACTCGCAATTGCAAGAGCACTTTCAGAACACACACCAAGTTTGAAAAATGCCTTTGCAGATTATGATAGACAACTACTCGTTGCAGATGTAAGAAGAAAAGAATCTTCAAAACCAAACAGTCATGGTCAAGCAAGAGCCAAGAGACAAAAATCTTACAGGTGAGGTGAAAGAAAAATGATAACAACAAAAATCTCGGTATTTTTGAGTTTTCATAAGTTCACAGAGGTGAAATTATGATAATTCCTATTAGATGTTTTAGTTGTGGAAAACCTGTTGGTCATCTTTGGGAAGAATTTCAAGAAAAGATGAAGAAGAGTTCCGACCGAAAAAAAGTTTTTGATGAACTTGGTCTTGAAAGATATTGCTGTAGAGCATTGTTCTTAGGACACGTTGATTTAATAGATATAGCGGCAAAATTCAAAAAATTCTGATTTTTATAAAAAAATGATTTTAAACCTAACAGTCCACAAATTGGTTCTGCTGCTGTTAATTTAATTGCTCAAACATTTTTTTTTGGGCGAAAAGAAAAAATATATTAATTAGCAAACCAAAACAATAATAAAATGATTGATATCAAAAAGCAAAGCTTTTTGAATCTTCAAAATAATAGGTGAACATTTTGACAGACTTCAATAAAATAGCTGAGAGATGGCAAAAAAAATGGGCCGAAGCAAAAATATTCAAAGTATCAGAAGACTCCAAAAAGAAAAAATTCTATGTTTTAGAAATGTATCCTTATCCCAGCGCTACAGGATTACACATGGGTCATGCAAGAAATTATTGTATAGGTGATATCTTTTCAAGGTATAAACGTATGAATGGTTTCAATGTTTTATACCCTATGGGTTATGATTCTTTTGGACTTCCTGCAGAAAATGCTGCAATCAAAGCCAAATCTCATCCTAAAAAATTCACCGAAGCAGCAATTAAAAATTTTATCAAACAACAAAAAGCTCTTGGTCTTAGTTATGACTGGGACAGAATGTTAATGTCTCACGATTCAAATTATTATAAGTGGGATCAATGGATTTTCCTTAAAATGCTAAAAAAAGGACTTGCTTACAAAAGAAAATCAGCCGTTAACTGGTGTCCCAAATGTGATACTGTTCTTGCAAATGAACAAGTCCACAGCGGTAAATGCTGGAGACATACAGATACAGAAGTACAAATAAAAGAATTAGAACAATGGTTTTTCAAAATCACGAATTATGCTGATGAAATCTTAACAGACATTGATAAACTTGATGGCTGGGCTGAGGATGTTAAAACAATGCAGAAAAACTGGATAGGCAGAAGTGAAGGTGCAATAATTGACTTTGAAATAGCTGAAAGTGATAGAACTATTTCAGTTTTTACAACAAGACCAGATACTTTTTTTGGAATAACATATCTTGTTTATGCACCAGAACACCCCGATGTCATGGAACTTGTAAAAGGAACAAAATATGAAAAACCCGTAAAAAAGTTTGTTAGAAAAGTAATTGTTGAAGACCGTTTTATGAGAACAGCAGAAGATCACGAAAAGGAAGGAATGTTTATAGGAAAATATGCAATCAACAAAATTACTGGCGAAAAAATACCGATTTACATTGCAAACTTTGTTTTACACGAATATGGAACTGGTGCAATAATCGCAGTTCCTGCACATGATCAAAGAGATTTTGAATTTGCAAAAAAATATGATATACCAATTAAAGTCGTAATAAACCCCCATGATTTTGAATTAAACCCTGAAAAAATGTCAAGAGCATTCATGGGTGATGGTATAATGACTAATTCAGGCGAGTTTAACACCATGAACAACAGGGATGCAATTCCTGAAATTATAAAGTTTCTAAATAAGAATGGTTGTGGCAGAACAACTGTTCAATACAAATTACGAGATTGGTTAATATCCAGACAAAGATTCTGGGGTTGTCCAATACCAATAATTTATTGTGAAAAATGCGGTGTGGTTCCTGTTTCAGAAAAGGATTTACCCGTGACTCTTCCAGAGGATTTCAAATTCACAAGCGGAAAAGGAAATCCTTTAGAGCTCTGCAAAGATTTCTTTAACGTGCAATGCCCAAAATGCGGCGCCAAAGCTAAAAGAGAAACCGATACCATGGACACATTCGTTGATAGTTCATGGTACTTCTTAAGATATTGTGATCCAAACAATAGTTCTGAAATTTTTGACTCAAAAAAAGTTAATTATTGGATGCCAATAGACCAATACATTGGTGGAAAAGAACACGCAACAATGCACCTAATATACTTTCGTTTCTTTACAAAATTTTTCAGAGACATGGGTATTTTAAAAGTAGCTGAACCAGCTTTAAATCTTTTTAATCAAGGAATGCTTCATAAAGAAGGAATCGTTATGTCAAAATCTAAAGGAAACGTTGTTCTTCCTGAAAATGTAGCTGAGAAATATGGTATTGATGCCGGCAGAGTTTTTTTAATGTTTGTTGCATCTCCGGAAAAAGATATGGAATGGAGCGATAAAGGAATCGAAGGAACATTCAAATTCATAAACAAATTTTTCAATCTTTTTGGCAAGAAGATGATAGATACTGTCGATAGAAAAGAGTTAAGTAAATTAAATAAAACCATAAAAGAAGTTTCTCAAAACATAGATAAATTCAAGTTTAATTTGGCAATAATAAAATTAATGGAATTTACAAATTATCTTCATAATAAAACTGAGCTCTCCAGAGAATCAGCTGAAAAACTACTTTTATTAATGGGTCCTTTCGCACCTCATATCTGTGAAGAGTTATGGCAAAAAATAGGCAACAAAGGTTTCATCTCTCTTGCAAATTGGCCAAAGTGTGACAAATCAAAAATTGATGAAAGAGCAGAGGCTGAAGAGCAATTAGTTTTGGATCTCAACTCAGATGTAATAGCTCTTTTAAATCTTATCAACGTAAAAAAAGTTGAAAAACTAAAACTAATTGTTTCCTACAATTGGAAATATAATTTTTTCAAACTTTTCAAAGAACAATTCGAAAAAACAAGAGATGTAAAAGAGTTAATAGGGTTTTTTATGAAAACAGATTTGAAGCGTTATGGCCAGGAAATAACAAAAATGATTCCTGCAATTATAAAAGATCCAACTAAACTCCCATACGTTGTTCTTGATCAAAAAACAGAATTTAAACAATTAGAAGAATACAAAAAAAAATTAGCTGTTGATTATAAGTGTGAAGTTTTAATAGAAACAGCAGATGCTTCTAAAGAGGAAAAAGCAAACCAGGCAATTCCTGGAAAACCAGCAATTATTGTAAACTAATTTTTTCGTTTGAGAGAATTATTATTCTTGTTTTTCTTAATTTCTTCTCTAAAAGAATTAATTTGTTCTCTGTCAACTTTTGGTGCTATTCCTTGATAACCACAATCAATACATTCGAATTCGTTGTTGGAGGGTGTTGTACTTATGAATCTTGTTCCTGGAAGAATATCATCTATATATCGAAGATTTATACTTCCACATTTAGGACATACATAAAGGCTTTTTACATTCTTCGCTCTTTTTTTAGCCATTTTTTCTGCAATAAGATAAAATACTATTATCATAATTGCGATGAAGACAATGCTTAAAATTCTTGATAGAATCGCTGTTTTTAAATCCATTTTTAATAATCTTTAAAATTTATAAAAGTGCACGCCTGAAGGTGGACGAAAACTCCAATCAAAGGCTACCTTGATTTTTCCTCAATCCTGCAACCCCTTAGACACCACGATTAATACTTAGAGCTGCTTCATTCCTGATCTGACTCAGTTCATAAAAATCCTGATCCTAAAGGACAAGACGTCGACGGTCCAACCAAGACCTATAACTAAAATTACGCCGCCCCTCAGGCTTCAACCCTGCCGTACATCCGTTTGCAGTTACAGGTGAGGACGAGCCACCCAGTCTAGCAATCTGGAAGAAAGTTTTTTGCTTTTTAAATCTATCTCTTGTATATCTCTTTAAGTCTCGGTTTTTAATGGTTTAAAACGAAACTTTTATTAACTTCTCTGAAATATATTTGTTTTGGGGGTGCGCATGAAAAACGCTATTTTATTCTTGGGTACGGGAGGTGACTCTCAAGTCGTTGGTAAACAGATAAGGTCTTCTGGTGGAATAATTTTAAAATTTAATGATAACCAGTTCCATCTTGATCCAGGTCCAGGTGCAATTATAAAGGCCAAAGATTATGGCATTAACCTTCGAGAAAACACTGCGATTTTTGTTTCACACAATCACATAAATCATGTTAATGATTTGAATGCAATAATTTCTGCCATGACTTATTCTGGTATGGACAAACACGGAGTGTTGGTCTGTGATGAAGAAACACTTCATGGTTCTGAAAATGATTATCCTGGCTTAAAAAAACATAGCAAAGCAATGCTTGAACGTTTTATTGCGGTAAAACCAGGTATGAGAATAGGTATAAATGAAGTGAATATAATGCCTGTCTTTGCAAAACACACAGAGTCATCTCTTGGTTTTAAGTTTTATAGTGAGAATTTTGTTGTTTCATACACTGGCGATACAGAGTATTGTAAAGAACTCGTCGATGGCCATAAGGACGTGGATGTCATTATTATTAATTGTAAACATCCTATTGGGCTTTCTCAAGAAGGACATATGAATTCTGAAGATGTTGTTAAGTTTTTGAATAAAATAAATCCAAAACTTGCAATTCTCACTCATTTCGGTTTAAAAATGCTTGATGCAGACACGATTTATGAGGCTAGAGAAATTCAGAAAAAAACAAAATGTCAGGTTATCGCTGCAAAAGATGGTTTGATTGTTAATCCAGTTTCATATGCATCTTCTTTAAAGCAAAAAAAACTCAACAATTTTTAAATTGTGTTTGAATAAATCAAAGTGATTTTCAATAATTATGTGCTAGTTATATTAATAGAGTTATAGCATACCCTACTAAACAGCCTATTGTTATAAATGGCATTGCTGGGTAAAATTTGTTTTTCTTAGCAAATGTGAACAATCCAAAAACAGCAATTGTTGTGAATAAAACTATCACTAAGCTTTGTTGAAAAGCGATTATTGGACTTAAGCCTTTCAGTATGAAGTTTTCCATTGCAACTCCTGAAAATATTAGTGGAAAAGCAACGTCTCCACCTCCGAGTATTGCATTTTTTAGTCTTATTTCTTTGTTCTTTTTGGTGGTTTGACTTTTTTCAATCATAGGCGCAGCTTTTATGGGTGTTTTTATTGTTACGTGTTGTTCTTTTTGTTCGTATGGTATCATAATTCCTGCAAAGACATTGCTTTTTGTTTGAAATTCAGCCATTTTTATCATGTGTTTGCTTTTCCACACTGCGAACATGTCGTAGAAAGATATTATTATCAAGAGCATTGTTACCCAAAAAATATCTAGTATTGGAACTATTAAAACTGCAATCCCCGAGTATATGAGTACTTCACTTAAGTTATGGGTTAATATGTTTGGTTTGTAGAGTTTCATAATTGCAAAGATTATTGCAAGGATTAGTGCGAGTGTTTTTGAAAGAAAGGTTCCAAGGGCAATTGTTATTGATAGTACAACTGCCAGGAAAAACCAGGTTTTCCAGAGATTTCTTTTCTTATATCTTATAAGAATCAATACTAGTATTGTTCCTATAAATACTGCTCCAGATAAGTATATGAACGACCCTGCACCTTCTGTTTGCGGCCTTGGACCTATTGCTGTTTCTTGATGGTTTATAGTTATTGTTCCGTTTACGTTTTGAACACTTTTTATGTCTAAGTTTATAAGTGTAAGCCCTACTATTTGTGTTATTATAAAAATCGCGATAAGTATTATTGTAACGTTTAAATTATGTTTCATATTTTTTTTGAATCTCTTTGTTCTTTTAATTATTTCTATTTTTTAAAAAACTACTTTTCAGTGGTTATTTAACTAAAGTTTTAAAAATATGTTCTGATTTTCTTATTTAAAATGTTCAACACAACCGATGAGTTAACTAATTTGCTTGACTCACAAAACCCTGCATCAGGAACTCCTAAAGATAAAAATATCTTAATTGTTGACGATGATAAAAAAATAACTTCTTTAATCAAGTATGCTCTTTGTCAAATACCTTATTTTAGTGTTTCAGAGGCTTATTCTGGAGAAGAGGGATTAGAACACATAAAGTCTGTTTATCATGACCTTGCATTAATTGATATTAATCTTTCAGGCATGAGTGGTTTAGAATTGCTTAAAAAAATAAAAGAGGAAAGCAAAGATACCATGTCAATTGTTATGACTGGTAATCCAAACCTCGAAACTGCTGTTGAAGCAATGAAAATTGGCGCTTGTGATTACCTTTCAAAGCCTCTTAATCTTTCTATGTTGATGTTAAAGGTTCAAAAGGAGTTAAGAAATCAGGAAAATGCAGTTCTTTCTGAAAGAGACCCTAAAACCGGTCTTTATAATATGGGTGCATTTCAGTCGCATAGTCTTTTAGAAATAAAGAGGTTGGTTAGGTCAAGAAAACCTTTATCTTTAGTTTTTTTTGATGTTGATAATTTTAAAAAATACAATGACACTTTTGGTCATTTGGAAGGGGATTACGTTCTGAAAAAGATTGCGAGAAATTTGATGGAAAGCACTCGTTTAACAGATCTTGCTGTAAGATTTGGCGGAGAAGAAATGGTTCTTTTACTGCCTGAAACAACTTTTGATGCAGCTTACAACCTTGCTGATAGATTGCGAGAAAGAATTAGTTCTGCACCTTACAGCCCTAAAAAAGATTTTATTAAATCAGTTACTGTAAGTGGTGGTGTTGCAACATATAATCCGCCTTCTAAGGGTGATTTTAATATATCTATAAATCAGATTGTGAAAGCAGCTGATGATGCTCTTTACAAGGCAAAACTTGCAGGAAAGAATCAGATATGGGAAGAAAACCTATTAGAATCGTGATTTTTCCGAATTTTTTTCATTAGGTTTTATTAATCTTCGTTGTCAAAAGTTTCTTTATGAAAAAACATGTTTCGTCATCTTTAATTATTTCTGCATGTTTATTTTTAATAATTATTTTAGGTCTTTGTTTATTTTTTATTCGAACAAAAAGTTTTATACAACTTCCTTCTGATAATGGTTTTTTAAAAGTTTTTTTTTGTCCACGTGATGATTGCGAGCAGGTTCTTCTGGATTTTTTTTATTCTGCTTCAGATATTAAGTGTGCTTTTTATGATTTGGGTTTGGAAAGAATAATTTCTGTTTTAAAAGAAAAAAATGCGGATGTGTTAATATTTGAAGAAAACTTTAATGGGTTTGGACAATCTATTTCTAGTCAATCTCTTATGCATAACAAATTTTGTATTCTGGATGAGTCTATTGTTATATTAGGTTCTCTTAATCCGACTTTTCGTGGTGCTTATAAGAATAACAACAATTTAGTAATTGTAGAATCAAAAGTTCTTGCACAAAATTATCTTTCCGAATTTTTTGAATTAAAAAAAGGTGACTTTTCAAAAAAAACCAAACACACAAAAATACTTTTTAATGATTTTCTTTTGGAGAACTATTTTTGTCCTGATGATTCGTGTGAAGATGTATTTTTGAACATTATTGATTCTGCTAATTCATCAGTTTATTTTATGACCTTTTCTTTTACCTCGGATAAAATTGGTGATTTGTTGCTTGAAAAAAATGATTTGGATATTAAGGGTGTGTTTGAAAAAACTCAGCAAAGCCAGTTTTCTGAATATCAAAAAATTTCACTAACAAATTCAAATATCATTTTTGATTCAAATCCTTTTAATATGCATCACAAGGTTTTCATTATTGATAATCACACAGTTATAACTGGTTCGACAAACCCTTCAAATAATGGTTTTTTTAGAAATGATGAGAATATCTTAGTGATTCACAATTCTGTTGTTGCAGGGTGGTTTCTTGAGGAATTCGAGTTTGTTTTTAGGGGTTAAAAAGCAACAACTGCTTTTGTTACTATTATAGAATGAAAAATAAAACGAAAGCTTTATATATGAGTTTATTTTCACCATTCTAAAATAGAAAAAAGCGGTGAATCAATCTTATTATCACAAACTCTAACTCACCTCTTTTTCCCGGGAAGATTCCGACACTTCTTGGAATCTTCCAGGGTTTACCTTAAATTTTTAATTCAAATTTTAATTTTCTAATCACAGGTTTTTTACTTTTGTTTCTTGAAAAGAAGACTAATAAGAATGATTATAATTGTTAAAAGAAAACCAATCAATATCTCATAGCAAAAAAGCCAAAAAAAATTTGAACCAAAAATGTTTTTTTTCTCAGAGGGAAAGTATACATCAAGATTGCTAAGCTCTAATGCATATTCAGAAAACATAAGGCTTAATCCAGGATCTTCTTCTTTTAAGGTCTTAGAATATTCATAGTAACTATAACCAATTATTGGGAAAAAATCTTTATCAAACTCTTTAAGAATAATTTGTTCAATGGCAGAAAGTTTTTCTTCAATCATAGAATCTAACTGTTCAAGAGTAATTCCCATCGCAGTCATCATAATATTTGCTTCAGCCTTAGCCTTACTTGCTTTGAATATACAAAGCTCAAAATCTTCATTATAATAATCATTATAAGCATAATTTAATTCTTTTTGAGCAGAAGAAGAAATCCCCGGAAGGTACAAATCAATATAATTTATTCTTTCTTCTGCTTCAGATATTTTTTTAAGACAACCATTTTTTAAATGTTCATCATCAAGAGATAAAATTTCACCCTTTAAACCAAAAAAATCTGACCAAAAATATGCACTATATGCACGTTCAATAGAATATCCAAGAGTATAAGCAGACAGATTATTCAAATTACTATTTCTCAAAAAATCCTCTGCTTCAACAAGTCTTTCTTT
Source organism: Nanobdellota archaeon (assembly GCA_018817005.1). Taxonomy (GTDB): domain Archaea; phylum Nanobdellota; class Nanobdellia; order Woesearchaeales; genus JAHIUF01. The sequence goes on along the minus strand of JAHIUF010000018.1, from coordinate 63,149 downwards.
AACAATCATAAAAGTTTCAAGATCTGAAAGTGTTAACAACTCTTTTTTTTCAATTTCAAAATTTAATTCTCGAATAAAGTCAATATTTTGATTGGCAAGGTGTTTTTTTTCTTCAACAGTTTTATTTGAAAGCAATACGTTTTGAAGTTTAATATTGGCTGAAAAGCAGAGACTCGCTTTAGAATAATAATCCATAACTTTCTCTGACTCTAATGCTCTTTTATAAAAAGAAGTTGCATTTTTATAAAAAGCATCATATTTATTGAAATCTGCAGGTATGTTTTGTTGCATTAATACTGTTCTTTCACACAATTTTTCAGAGACAGATTTCATCCTATTTAGATACTTTTCAGATAGTATTATACTGCCTGTTCTGGAATCATAATTTTTCCCTGTGAAATGAAACAGAGCATCTCTTATGTTTGAAATCTTTACAACAGTTATGCTTTTGTTTCCTAACTCTTTTTTTATTAGACTCTCGTTGAAGCTCAACTGCCATTTTGGTATAAGAACTTTTTCAAAGCCTTGTCTTGCAGCAGTTATGATTTTTTCATTTATACCACCAACAACCCCTATTACTTCTCCAGAGTTTATAGTTCCGGTAATAACTGTTTTTTCATCTAGCTTTAAATCATCAAGAACCGCAATTGTTAGAATTGTTATTGCTGAACCTGCACTTGGTCCGCCAACTATTGCTGAATTAGCTCTTATTGTGTAAAAAAAATCATATTTGGAGCAGTCTTCATTCAAAAATTCACAAGCCACTTGATTTGAAAAACGAGTAGAAATTTGTGTGTCTAATTTTGTTAATGGAAATGAGTCTATGAAAATTCTTCCACTGCCGGATTTTACTTCTAAAAAAAGGTCAGCAGTTCCGCCTGTTTCTTTTTCTGAATTAGAACTAACGCTAAGAAGCTTTATGTGTCCATTGGCTGCTGAAACTTGTAAAGGTGTAAATATTAGTGTTAGTAAAAAAAATATTTTTAAAAATTTTTCAAAACTCATTTTTTCTTGTAGCGACCTCTTTTTTCAACATTTTTTAATCGTTCCATGGTTTGTTTAAATTTTTTTGATTTTTTATAACCTTGTATAAAGTATTCATATGCTTTTTCGAATACCTTGTAGTGTTTGCTTTCAAGGGCTTGTTTAAAAAGATGGATATCTACTGCTTTGTCTTCTTCTTTTGCTGAAAAAAAGGACAGTCCAAAATCTATGAAATGAATGTCTTTATCTTTTAAAATCATGTTAGAGGTTGTTAAGTCTCCATGGATAATGCCTGAGTCATGTATTCTTGCAAGCTTTTCACCGATTTCTTTAGCAAGCAAGGGTTTTTTATCTAGAACATCTCTAACTTTTGGTCCTTTTAGGTAATTCATCACGATTATTTCTTGCCCATCACTTTCAATTAGTTTTGGTGATGAAACAGGGATTTTTTCTAAAACCTTCGCTTCCCTTCTAGTTCTGGCTTTTCTAAGCTGAGAATCAATTCTTTCATGACGGTATTTTTTTTCAACTCTTTTTTTTATAATTTTATCTTTATCTAAGAAAATTATAGCTTCTGCTCCCGATGATAGCCTTTTCATAGCTTTTCAAAAGAGGGGTTATTTAAATTTCTTTTGTCTATTCGCCGCAAAAGATTTCATCTAGTTCCCATTTTGAAACGTTTTTCCTATTAAGGCTCGATACATCTTTTTTCTCATTTTCTGAGCTTCTTATTCTTTGGAGTTCTTCTTCTTCCTCAAAAAATAGTTGTTCTTCCATTTTAATCATTAATTTTTTCTCCTTTCGTCACTTTCATTCTTTGCTTCTTGAGCTAATTCGTATAATTCAAAATCAGTAAATAGTTTAATTTCTTCTTCAGGGGTGCATAAAGTGCCGGCGTTTTTTTGTTCTGTTATAATACCTGCTTCTTCAGAAAACTGCATATACATGTTTGGTTCATTTACCCCATAATTCTTTAATGTGTCTAATAATGGGGAGAAAAATTTTCGAAACTGACCAATTGATTTCGCAGTAAAATTTGTTCCTGTTTCAAATAACCAGAATTTAATTGTCGTTTCGTTTTTATGATTACTAATAAGTATGTTTCCTTCATAGAGTTTTGTAGGGTCTTTTGTTTGTTGAAATTCAACCAATTCTTCTATTGTTGGTTGTTTGACCTCTAAATGCGCTAAGTATGTATTACTATAAGGGTCATCGTCCCCGTCAAGTAAGAGAGTGTATATTTTATTTCTTGAAACTATTTCTTTTGCCAATTTTCCAGGGTGATATTTTTCTTTGAGAACTATTCTTGTTTCGAGAGTATTCACATTAGGCCACACGATTCTTGTAATCATGTATTTTTCTCGTTTTTCTGTGTTTATGATTTGATCGCTGTAAGACATTCATATTCCTCCAAGTAAATATTCGCTGTACACTTTTGTCGTCGATATCTTTGTGTTTTTAACTTCTTGTTCAAGGTTCATTTTTTCACCTCTTAGTGAGTTATTACTTAAAAATAGTAATAAGTGTTATTTAAATCTTTCGTTTTTTAGCTACTGAGAAGTAGTTTATTTTTTTGTAAGGGTATTAAAATGTACCAGAAAATTTATTTTTTATAAGGAAAACGCATGATGTGTTTGCAATTAAAACATCTATAAACAAGCCGTTTGTCATGCAAACGAACAGAACAATTAACACCGGGTCGAAAATATTTATAACAATTATGACAAAACTTTCTCTTAAAAACAGAACCAAGCTTCACCTTAAACTTCATAGCAATTCTTCGAGCAATAAAAACATACCTATCAGAAAGAGACTCATCACTATTAAAAATAATATCAGCCCGACTAAACAAATGATTTATACGATCTTTAGCAATCTTTACATGTACAGACTGTTTCCTTCGATAATTACTTTTAGCCATAAAAAAGGAATAACCATAATAAGTATAAAAAGCTTTGTCAAACAGAAAGCATTATAAAAAAACAAACTTTACAACAAAAGTATGGGCCTATTTAATTTTTTTAAAAAGAAAAGTGAACCTCAAGAGATAACTTTCAAAGAATTAGAAACATGGATAGATTCATTTTTGGAAAAAAAAGATGTATCAAAAAGAATTGAAGGCTTCAAACAGTTTTCAGAGAATAAAATAAAAGAAGCAAGAGATGCGATAAATGAATTGGAAAGCGCAACACTTCTAAATGAAAAAATACCTGAAAGAGTAAAACATATTTTAAGTGGTAACAGAAAGAACTATATCCAAAAAATAAATTTTTTTCTCGACGACCTAGAATTTCCCAAAAAAAGAACTGAAATAAGAACTTTTTCAATAGAACTATCAAAAAAAATAGATAAATTAAGTGAAGAAACACAAAAAAGCTTTTTTGTGCTAAAAGAATTTCTAGAAACAGAAGCTGCAACTGTTGCAAAAAAAATTAAAGAAATAGAAAGCGAATCAATAAAGCTAAGACGATTAGTTGAACAAGAAAATTTAGAACTAATAGATGATATACTAAAATTAAAAAACGATTATACTCAAGCAAAAAATGTTAAAGAAATATTAGAAAAAGAAAAAGAAAACAAACAAACAGAATTACAAGAGATAATTCAAAAAGAAAAGAAATTACAAAATAAAATAGCAGAAATAGAAAAAAGCACCAGATACAAAGAATATTTAGGACTTGGTAGAAAAATCCAAGCATCAAAGGAAAAAATAAAAGAAACCAAAAAAGAATTATTACAAAAATTCGCACTCATAGAACGACCATTAAAAAAATACAAGCGAACGTCTCTTGACGAAAAATTAATAGATGAATACCTGCAAAATCCATCTGCAGCCCTAAAAGAAGATAAAAACCTTAAAATATTAGCGATATTAGAAAAACTTAAAGAAAAACTTGAAAGCCTCGGAATAAAAGATAAAAAAATAGGAAAAACAAAAGAAGAAATAACCACCATAAACAAAGAATTCTTAGAAAGAAAAAATAAAGAATTAGCAGAACTTGAAGAACAACAAAAAAACTATGAACAACAAATAAAAGCAAATATTTCAAATCTTAATCTCATGGAAGAAAAAACTCATTTAGAATCAATAATTGAACAAAGAAAACTAAAAGAACGAGAAATAGAAGATATAGAAAATAAGATGGAAAGAAGCAATCCAAAATTCATAAAACAAAAAATAAAAGATTCCCTCAAAAAAATTGATGTCATTCTAAAAACATGAATAAATTAGACGAGTTCACAAAACAGTTTACAGATAAACCAATAGACAACGTTGTAAAAATAAAACGAGAATATTTTCAAGTAGAAGAAGAAATCCTAAACAAAATAAAAGACACCAATAAAGAAATATTTTCAGTAGGATTATTTTTAGGAGAAGAAAAAGATTATTTTAAACCTAGTCTAGCACTAATTGACTTGCTTTCAAAAAAATCAGAAAAGAAAGCATACATAAATAAAAAAGGAGAATGGCTTTTTCTATGCAAAAGAACAATACTCGAAGGAAATATTGTCAAATCAAACATTTCTCAAGGAATGGTTTTAGTTCAAAACGAGAAAGATGAGAACTTAGGATACGGAAGTATACAAAGACAAGGAAGACAAATAATCTTAAAACCAATTCTTGACAGAGGAGATTTTTTAAGAAGAGAAAAATAAAAAATTTCTAGTTTTTCAAGGCCTTTAAGGCAGGAAGTTCTTCTCCTTGAATATATGCAAGTGAAGCTCCACCACCAGTAGAAATGTGGCTGAACTTGTTCTCTAAACCTAGCTTTTCAATGGCGACTGCGCTATCACCACCACCAATAACAACTTTTGCATCTAATTCTGAAAGAAATGTGATTATCTCATTTGTTGACTTAGCAAATTTTTCAATTTCAAAATAGCCAAGAGGACCATTCCAAAAAACTGTTTTTGCAGATGATAATATTTTCTTGAATTGTTTAACAGAATTAACACCTATATCCAAACCAAACCAATCAGCAGGGATTTTTTGGTAGTTAACATTCTTTGATTCTGAAGAAGTAGTTATATCGGTTGCAACAACCACATCTTGTGGAAGAACAATTTTTTCATTATTATAAAGAAGTCTTGCTGTTGCCAATTGCTCATTTTCACAAAGAGATTTACCAATTTCAAAACCCAAAGCTTTGTAAAAATTAAAAATCATAGCACCACCCAAAAGAAGTTTATCAACCTTTGGAAGAAGATTATTAATAATAGGAAATTTGGTTGAAAGTTTACTGCCACCCATAATAACTATGAATGGTTTTTCAACATAATCAAAATTTAAGTTTTTTAATTCTTTCTCAATTAAAAAACCAATACAACCATGAAGAAACTTTGTTACACCAACGGTTGAAGCATGAGCTCTGTGCGCGGTTCCAAAAGCATCATTAACAAAAAAATCTGCGTAAGAAGCAAGTTTTTTTGCGAACGCTTCATTATTTTTTTCTTCTTCTTTATGAAAACGCAGGTTTTCCAACAAAATAATTTTTTCATCAGGAAGAATTATATCAACACAATCATTAACTTTAGAAACATTCTTACCGAGAAGTTTCATCAATCTTATTGCAACCTTATCCATCTTTAAATCTTCAACAACCTTACCCTTTGGTCTTCCTAAATGGCTCATAATGATAAGTTGTTCACAACTTTGTAAAAGATGCTTGATTGTTGGCAAAGCTTTTCTAATTCTTGAATCATCAGAAATTTTTCCCTCAGAATCCAACGGTACATTAAAATCAACACGGAGTAGAACTCTCTTATTCGAAACATCAACGTTGTTTAAGGTTCGCATTTTAATAACTCATAATTTACATAAGTTTAAGCCACTCAACCATACGGCAGGAGTAACCCCACTCATTATCATACCAGCCAACAATCTTTACTTTATTGCCAATAACTTTTGTTGATAAAGCATCAAAAATACATGAATGTGAGTCTCCTACAATATCAGTGCTTACAAGTGGATCCTCACTATATCTAAGAATGCCATAAAGATAAGATTTTGCAGCCTCCTTAAAAGCAGAATTTATTTCTTCAACAGTTGCTTCTTTTCTAATGGTACAAACAAAATCTGTCAAGCTTCCATCAGGAACAGGAACTCTTACAGCCATACCATCAAGTTTTCCTGCAAGTTCAGGGATTACTTTTCCAACTGCTTCTGCAGCACCAGTTGTTGTTGGAATTATGTTTACACCTGCCGCTCTTGCTCTTCTTAAATCTTTATGAGGTGCGTCAATGAGTCTTTGATCACCAGTATATGCATGCACAGTTGTCATAAAGCCGCTTTCCACACCAAAGTTATCATTTAACACTTTTACCATTGGAGCCAAACAATTGGTTGTGCAAGAAGCGTTTGATATTATAAAATCTTCATTCCTGTTGTAATCACTATCATTTATTCCTCGAACTAAATTTTTTATGTCATCAGATTTCGGAGGAACACTCAACAGAACTTTTTTTGCACCAGCTTTTAAATGTTTTTCTGCAAGCTCTTTTGTTCTAAAAATACCTGTGCTCTCAACAACAATATCAACCCCCAAATCACCCCATGGAAGACTTTCAGGGTCTTTTTCCTTAAAAACCTTTATCTCTTTTCCAGCGATAATCAGAGAATCATCTGTATAAGTAACTTCTTCTTCAAAAAGTCCTTGAACTGAATCATGTTTGAATAGGTGAGCTAAAGTTTTTGTGTCTGTTAAATCATTTATAGCTACAAATTCTAGTTCTGCTTCTTCCATTTTTTCGACGAAAGGTTTCATTAACGCAGCCTTTAAAACCATTCTACCGATTCTTCCAAAACCATTAATTGCAATTCTTTTCATTTTATAAACACCTCAATTTTTAAGAAATAATGATGATAACTTATAAACTTGTTCATTTTAAACTGTGGTGTTCTTAAAGTTATCATCTGTGTTCTTCCAAATCTCCTCGTATGTAGCAAGCTTGTTTTTTATCAAAATAGACGTAATTGCTTCAAGTTGGCTTCTTACCAAAGCTAGTTTGTAAGTGTTTATCAAAACAAGTTCCTTTAATTCTTGTTTAGACAAATCTTTAATCTGCTTTTCAAAATGTTTTTTAGTATCTTTTTTAACAGTTAACCCCAAGACCAAACTAGTTTCACCCCTTGTTGAATTTATGCGTGTGAGATATAAAAATCTTTTGTTTTGTAATGTGCTAAAAAAATATATTAATATAGTTATGTGTAAAAATTATGGCTTTTTATAATTTATTTTTTTATTCAATTACTGATTCAGCCCATTCAAGATATTCTTCATTCACTTTAGCAGTCATTTTAATTATTGCAGGAATTTCGTAGGAATGTAATTTTTTAATTTCTTTTTCAGTGGCCTCTTCTTGTCTGTTAATTGTTTTTACAATCAAAATTTCTTCTTTTTCTTCAACAATTTTTCCTTCCCAAGCATATATTGTTTGTGACGGAACAATATTTGCGCAGACTACAAGCTTTTTTTTAAGAAGAGCTATTGCTATTTTTTTTGCTTCTGTTTTATCTTTGCAGGGAACATAGAATATTATCATTTTTTTACAATTTATCTTTTAATATATAAGCTTTTCTCTAAAATATCAAAAACTTTTTTCAAGTCTTTTTCTTCAACTTTGTTTCGAAGCTCAAGTCTTGCAGCTGCTTTTGCAAATCTCATTATTCCAATTATTGTTCTTGGGTTTATTTCAACCAAGAATTTATCTTCATCTTTTTTAAGTCTGGCAACGAAATCAACTATTGTTGTTTTTAGTTTTTCATCAAACTTCACAGTTATTAAATGTGAAAATTCTATATAATCTCTGATAAACAACGAGTCGTTTATCTCTACTCTCATTTCTTTACCACTCACAATTTTTTGAGTTATATTTGCGAATTCTTTTTCATTAGGTCTTCTTATGAAGAAAATGATGTGAAATCTTGTTAAAAGCGCTGAATCAAAAGGTATTTGTTTTTTGAAGGTATCAATTATTTTTCCGACAAAACGATCCCCTGTGGGGTTTGCAGTTGCAAGAACACTTACTCTTGCATCAAGGCTTAGACTTTTGTTTCCTTTGTTATAGGTTATGAAACCTTTTTCCATGGCATTAAGAAGTGCGCCCCTATCTTTTTGTTTCATAAGATTTAATTCATCAATACAACAAACACCATCGTCTGCTATTGGAAGCAAACCTTTATGAATCTCTTTTCCTTGCACAGAAACTGTTAATCCCACACCGCTAATTCCTGATCCGAGTCCAAAAGAAGATATTGGTGCTAATTCATTAACAGATCTTAATATCTCAGTTTTTCCAGTGCCAGGATCTCCTAACAGTAGAAGGTGTACTTTTTCAACTGCAAATAATTGTAGCATGGCTGCTTCTTTTGCAAAATCCATTCCAACGATGTTTGGCGCGATAAAACCCTTTATTTTTTCATAAGCAACTTCTGAGAATTCTTTATATTTTTTTGCTCGTACTTGTTGCTCAACAACACTATTGATGTTGTCTGTGGTTTTTGAAATCTCTGAATCTTCAATCGCTGCATTTAAGAAAGGAAAACTCGTGTCAGAGATTAGTTTTTGGGAAATGTTGAGTGATCGGTATGCAAAGCCAATCTTCTTTTGTTTAAGCATTCTCTTGACTTTTTTTAAGTCGTCTTTTTCAAGATATCTAGCTAACTCTGATAAGTCTCTTTTATTTCTTTTTGATAGTGGAAGTAATAATCTAAAAAAGCCCATCTTTATCCCCTCTTAATCATTAAAACACACTACAATATAAATGTTTCGAGATTCAAGGATTAATATACTTTTTTCCATACTGTTTGCGAAAGCTTTTTATACACACAATCCTATACTAATAGCGGGGGATATAGAAAAGTACTTGCTTTTCTAACACAGAAATGGATGACATAGATTTTGATAGATTAATGGAAATACAGAGGATGACTGCATCCAGCATACTTCGAGAATCAGAAGTAGATAATAAAATAAAAATTTTAGATATTCTTAACAATCTTTCAATGAGAAAAGGTGCAAAGATTCAAGTTGAAGCAGTAATTCTTGAAGCAGGGCTTGAAGGTCTTGCAGAAAGTGAAGTTTTATCCACGATTGACGCGCTAAAACATGATAGTCTTATAATCGAACCAGAAGTAGGGTATGTACAGTTAACCTGAAAATATAAACGATTCATCACAATTAATTGTTTCTATGTTTCTTCATACAATGTGTTGAGTATTATTGTGTAAATATCAGGGTGCTTTTGAACATTAGTTAATTCTTTATGAAATAAATCCAAACCTTTGCATTCTCCTTTTATTAAATGATTTTCTGCACCTTGAAGAAAAGCACTTTTTTTTAGGACTATACCATCACCATCTTCACCTTGCATATCGCAACCAAAACCAATAATATTGTATATTTTAATTGGAGGCAATGGTTCCCTATTAAGTTTATTCATGAAAAGGCTTTCTTCTTTCATATCCCTGCATTCAAGTTTTTCACCAGTAATTGAGCAATAATCAGCAACATACCCGCTAATACCATGATTTGGTGTCCCTAACAGTATTAGTTTTTCTACTTTTTCACTTCCAAATATTTGCAAGTATCTTCTTGCGACAAGACCACCCATACTATGGGCAATCACAACTGCTTTTTCAGAACCTGTTTTTTCAATTACAATGTTAATTATGTCATTTAATTTTATTGTGTAAGTATCTATGTTTTCACTTTTTGTTTGAACCCAGTAATAATCTTCTGCATTCTGATAAACATCGAAATAATAGCTCGCTTTGATGCTTATTGGTTTTCCCATAACACCCCATAAGCCTTCAGGAATGGTGTTTATATTGTATAATGATAATGAGCCTGCATTAATATATGACTGTGCTTCTAAGGCATTTTGTAATTGGTTGAATGATTCTAGGCTATAATCAGCTTCAACAGCTTTATTGAAAGCATGACCGTGCAAGAAAATTATTGGTGTTGATTTGACAGTGCATTCTTTTGTTGCACAACAATCGTTACAAATCTCAAAAATACAACATTGTGCTTTTGGCTCTTTGAAAGATAAATTCAAATCTTTTGCTTTGTCTTCAATCACTATTTTTTTTAGTTGTACTATTCTTAATATTGCGTCTATTTTTTTTTCTTCACAGACAGAAGGGTTGTTTTTTATGAGTTCATTGGTAGTCCAATTTTTGTTTTCTGGTTCCAACAATTCTGTAACAGTGTTTTTTTGTTCTAAAAACTTTTTTATGATTTCGCTGTTTAAATTGTTTGCGGGAAGTTCATCCAAGAATGATCTTGCGCTTTTTGATATCAATGACTCAAATATTTTTTTATTTATTGTTTCATTAAATCCTGTTTTGTTAATCGCAGGATTTATTGTTTTTCCAATGTCATCATATAATTTATTTATACTGATTATTTCCAGACACACAGATTCTAGATTAAAATCATCCTGATACGCCCGACTTTGAATTGATGGTCTGTCATAACATTTGCCAGTTAGATTACAAAGTAGCGAATAATGAATATCCATATCAATTGATTTTATAATTGCTTCAGTTCTTTCTTCTCGTGTTATGTTAGCAACTATTTTTTTAGTGCTGTTTTTTAAATTCATAACAATATTCGCTTTTTCTTCAAAATCTTTTTCGTTAAACAAAGAAATTTGACTATTAAAAAAATCAATTAATAAAACAACTTGTTCTGCTTGAGTTTCTTCTATTATGAATCTGTTTTTTAGTTTGCCAAGATCTATACGAGTTGTATTTAGTTCGTTTAGAAATTCGTTATATTCTTGAACTCTTTTCTTTAGAAGCTTATAGGTTTCATTAATCAAGTCAGAATTATTATCAACAGACATCTCACCGATTTTTGTTTTCAACAGATAATAATTTTTTCCATCCCAAAGAATTTTCCTTTTAATCAATAATTTGATATCTGCAGACAATTTATTTGTTAACAGACTTATTCTTTCAGAGTTCAAACCCAATATTTTTTTTTCTGTCTGATTGAGTTCATTCAAAGTTAGGATTTTTATTTGTTGTTCTGAAAGAGATTCCTTTATCAGTTCAAGTTTTTCATATAGTGTTTCTTTCAGAAGTTCTTCTTCTTCACTTAATAAATATTCAACATTCACTAAAATACTGCTTTTGATTTTTTTTTCATCCGTGTGGCAAAGAGTTGTTTTTCCACTGCTACATTCAAGATTAAATCGCAGCAGTTTTTGTCCTTCTCCAAATTTTGTTATTTGTAATTCGTATTGTTTTTCAAATGGGTTATTAGTTTTTAATGTAAAACTATTTTCGTCCAGCATTCGATTATCACTTAAATCTTCAAATGTGGAATTGCAATCCACCTTGCAGAAGGGATTAGACATAATGCTTGCTTTGAAATTTAACTCGAAAGATTGATTCCTCTTAACAGACAAGTATTCCTTGTCGGTTGTGAGTTTAATTAACGCATCATTTCCTAAAAGAAAATTCAAGTACAAAAAGAGCTTAGTTCCAAAAACAATTAGCAATATAAACAGTATGATGATTCCTAAAATAATTAACTTTTTTTTGTTAATTTTTTTCTTCATATAATTATAAAATACTTGTTCATATTTAAATAATTTGTAGAATCTAATATCCAAACAAGGTTTTTTGAGAACTATTGTTAATTATGTCATCAAAGTTAGTGTCATAAAACGAAAGAACAGTATCTGCCAACGGCTTTATCTGTTTTTCAATGTAATGTTCATAATCAATATTGCTTTTTAATAGTTGAATGGGTTCAGGCCCGTTAATAGTCATAATATAATCAATGATGCTGCTTGTGAGTTTTGGAAGCATTCTTGCAGCCTTGACATGAGGAGGAGTTGTTTTTGTATATTCATCAAGATTTTTTCTAATGGCTTTCCTATAAATGAGTAAATCATCATGTTTTCCTTTTTTTAAGTCTTTTACAAATGTTTGTATGTACTTTGCAACCTCTTCTTTACGAAATATTTTTTTCAAAAGCTCAAGTTGGAATGTTTTTGCAAGCTTTGTCCAATCTCGTCTTACAAATTCTAAACCTACAAAATCCATTTGCTCTTTATTATCTTTTATAAGAAGACCTGCATATCTTTTTTTTGAACCTTGCTCAGAGCCTCTGGCTTTCGGCATGAGAAAACGCTTGTAAACCTTTTCAAATTCTAATTCTAAAAAATTTTCACAACCATATTCTTTTATTATATGATTATTAAAAAAATTGTTTATTTTATTTTGAATGTCAATTCCTACTTTTTTTGCTTCTTCATAATTTTTAACATCAAGATTAACAAATATTGAATCTGTATCGCCGTATATCACTTCATAACCTAATTCTTCTACTTTTTTCGTAGCGAATTTTATGAAATGCTGACCAAAATGAGTTATTGCATTCGCGATTTTATTGTTGTAAAATCTAAAAACAGGGTTTGCCATAACCCCAAACATTGAATTCATCAAAACTTTTATAGCATAACTTCCTGTTTGATCATCCTTCTTTTTTAATTCATCTCTTGCTTTCCAAAGTCTTTCAATCATTTCAAAAAGAAGGCCTTTTTCTTTTCTAAAGCAAGCACCATTTGGGGCTTTAATCAGGTTTTTTCCTTTGCAATCTTCAACATATGTGAATGGATCAATGTTAAACGTTTTTATGATGCTTGGATATAGACTTTTGAAGTCGCAAACAATGACATAATCATATATTCCCGGTTTTGAGCTCATAACATATCCGCCTTTTATTCGTTCTTCACGTTCACCAAATTTTGCTGAAGGCGCAACGTATCCTTTTTTTTGAAGATCACGAAGATATAATGAGTCAAAAGCTGAAATACTGCCTTTTACCTTATCAAGTTGTATGCCTGTAAGAAGCGATCTTTTTATTGTTAAATTTAAAACACCTGTTTTTTCCAAGATTTTTGTAACAAGAACAGAATCATTTAAATTATATTCAACTAGTTTTTGTGGATTTTTCTTGAATGCGTCTTCAATTTCTTTTCCTTTATTTTCAACACCTATAAGCTTTTTTTCACCCAAGATAATTGTTGCTGCAGTGTCAAGTTTGAAGTCGGGCAATTTCACAAATGAAATTTTTAAGAGTGTTATACCATCAAGAATTACTCTTCCCGGAAAATCAGCGGTTGAATCCTTGAAAAAAGATTCTTGTTTTCGAATTTTACAATTCCAATTAATCCTTCCAAGTTTGAAATCCATTCCATACTGCAAGAATTTTTCCTGAAGTTTAATAAGGTCAAAATCAATGACATTCCAACCAGTTATAATATCCGGGTCAAGCAATAATAGTTTTTCTTTGAATACTTCGAGCAATTCTTTTTCAGACTTTACGCTTATAGCATTCTTTATATCCTTTTCAGAACGAATTATTACTTTTGAAAAATCATCTGTATGCATTGATATACAAAATAATTCTCTCGCATGACTATCAGTTTCAATATCAATAGATAAAACCTTAAGCTTTGGAATCCAATTGCTCGGCAGAATCTCAGGTTCTTCATAAATCCTTGAAACAAATTCTCCTTTTTTATAATCACCTTTTATTTCAATACTTCCTTTAAGATTCTTATCCATCATGAATCGATAGGAAAAACGAATATCTGCTTCAAAACTTTCAACATCCTGTTCATAAAAAATTTTTCTAAACTCAGGAACTTTTCTTGGAATATCCAAAATCACTTTTACAACCGGGTCTTCTGAAAATGTTTTAAGAGTTGTTGTTTCGTACTCGAAAGTTTCAATTTTTAAGGCTTTTTTCAAGTCTTTTTTTCTTATGAAAAAATATGGCCTAAAATGATTAATGGTCAAAAAAGATTCTCCATTCTCAAGCCTTCCGAATAAATGAACATAAGCCTTCTCATCAACAATTCTATAAGTTGGATAAACGATAAACCCCTTCATAACAGGAAAAAAGAGTTAAAGATATTTAAAGTTAGTGGATTCTTTTAGTTAAAAATTATTTTTTGCAAAAAACTTTTTTTAATCCATTACATTTAAATAATATCTATTCTCACTTCTGTCTATGAATAAAAGAATCATGATTGTAAAAAAAGAGAAATGTAATCCTATAGGTTGTGGTGGTTACTTGTGTATTCGGGTTAGTCCCTCGAATAGAATGGGTAAGGATGCGATTCATAAATCTGACGATGGCAAGGTTGAGGTAAATGAAGAAGTTATTACTGATGGTGACCGAATTGCTGCAAATAAATGTCCTTTTAATGCTCTTGAGATGATTAATTTGCCTGCAGAGCTTGATAAAGAGCCTATTCATCGTTATGGAAAGAATGGATTTGCTCTTTTTAACCTGCCAACACCTATTTTCGGAAAAGTTGTTGGCATTGTTGGTTGTAATGGTATTGGAAAATCAACAGCTATAAAGATTCTTGCAGGTGTGCTTGACCCTAATCTTGGAAGGGTTGAAGCTAATGCTCATGTTGCGACGCATGAAGAACTTATTGATTATTTTAAGGGAACAGAAGCTCAAATGTTTTTTGAAAAACGAAAAAAAGGTGTTGTTAGAGTTGCTTATAAGCCTCAACAAGTGGATATGATACCAAAAGAGTTTTCTGGCACTGTAAGGGATTTGTTGTCAAAAACTGATGAGAAAAATCGAATTTTAGAAATTACGAAAGAACTTGAAATTGAAAAAATCTTAGATCATGATATTAAGAAGATTTCTGGTGGAGAACTTCAAAGAGTTGCAATTGCAGCAACAGTTCTAAAAAAAGCGAACATATATTTTTTTGATGAACCGTCATCTTATCTTGATATGAAGCAGCGACTAAAGGTTTCAAAATTTATCAGAGGACTTGCTGATGAAGAAACAGCAGTTATGGTTATAGAACACGATTTGATTATACTTGATTACATGACTGACTTTGTTCATTTAATGTATGGGAAAGAAGGTGCTTTTGGAATTGTTTCAATGATAAAAACTACAAAAGCAGGAATTAATGTTTATTTATCAGGATACTTGAAAGAGGAAAACATTCGTTTTAGGGATCATGAAATAAAGTTTTTGAAAAAACCACCTATTTCAAAAAAAGTTGAGTTTGAAATGGTTTCTTGGGATGAATTGGAACAAGATTTTGGTTCTTTTAATTTAAAGGTTAACTCAGGAAAATTATATAGAAGTGATACTGTTGGAATTCTTGGAGAGAATGGAATTGGAAAGACTAGTTTTGTAAGAATTCTTGCAGGGGTTGTTGATACAAAGGATAAGATTGAAAAGTTGAAAGTTGCGTATAAACCTCAATACTTAGAGCCAAATGATGAGTTGGTTATGGTTGTATTAAAGTGTGCCTTAGATAAGTATCAAGCAACGATAGTTAATCCTTTGAATCTAAAAGGTTTCTTAACGAAAAAGCTTTCAGAACTTAGTGGTGGGGAGCTTCAAAGAGTGATGATTGCGAAATGTCTTTCTGAGGATTCAGACATAATTCTTATGGATGAACCCTCTGCGTATCTTGACGTTGAGCAAAGACTTATTGTTTCGAAAGTCATAAAAGATGTTATGGAGCAAATGGGCAAATCTGCTTTGATTGTTGATCATGATTTATTGTTCATTGATTATCTTTCCGATAGATTAATTGTTTTTGATGGTGAACCGGCTGTGAATGGTGTTGTAAAAGGACCTTTTGATATGAGTGAAGGTATGAATAAATTTCTTAAAGATTTAGAGCTTACTTTTAGAAGGGATGATGAGAATAATCGTCCAAGGGCAAATAAGGTTAATTCTCAGCTTGACAGGGAGCAGAAGTCGAAAGGAAATCTATATTACAGTTAGTTATAGTTTTTTTTTGTATAAGTTATATGCTGTTGATACTGCTGGATGTAGATTCAAAGATTATTCTTCCTTTGTATTCTCTGTTTGTTTGGTTGCACCACTTGATTTTTAGTGATAAGTTAATCTTTTCGTTGGATTTTATTATCTTTGTTTCTTGAAATGTTCTCGTTAGTTTTTGTTCTGTTTCAAAATTATTTATTGAGTAATTTATCCAATTTAAATCAAAGCTCTTGTTTTCTGTTGTGAAATTTGTGCTTTTTATTTTAAGTGTTATGTTTCGTGTTGAATTGTTTTTTATTTCAAAACTCGTAATCGTTGTGTTTTTGTTGTTGATGTTTATGAATAGGGTTTTCTTAATTATTAATGTGTTTGAAAAATTTGTTTTTTGAGATTCATTTTTTATTGTTTCATTGTTTGTTGTTGTATTGTTTATTGTTGTATTTATGATGATAGTTTTTTCTAGAATAGTTGCTTGTTTTAATGAAGGTTTTTTTGATATGAAATCATTGATGTTATTGTTTGTATCTTGAAAAGTCGTGTTGAATTTTCTTTGTAGACTTAATCCTTCAAGAACATGTTCTACAGGTGTGCCTTCATAAAGTCCCGTATTTATTTCTGACGTTTCACCCCAGCCAACAGCGTCTATAGTTTTATTATTAATATCTATTAGTGCAATACCGGCGTTCGTGTTTGAGAGGGTTATTGTTTCTTCATAATTTGCATCCGGCCAGGAAGAGTTATCCTTTTTTAGGCTAAAACCAGTGTCTGCTATCAAAAAGTACTCTTCTGGCGCTATGGATGTGTTGGGAGCCATGACTGCGTCTTTATCAGATGATTCAGATGAAATTTTCCAATTAGAGATGTTTATTGTTTTATTTGTGGGATTATAAAGTTCAATTACTTCACCTCCGGATTCAGTATTTATCGGGTTGTACAAAACCTCTGTTATTAAGATTTGAGCAGTTGCTTGTGATACAAACACCATTATTTCCACTAAAATTGTTAACAATAGCAGTAGCTTTAGCAGTAACTTTATAGTTGATTGTTTTTCTTTTTTCAAAACCAACACCTTTTTTAACAAAAACTTATTTCACTTATGAAATAAACCTTTAATAAATTTTAACAATGAAAATTCGGAGAATTTTCGAACAAATTGAAATAATCAAGATGGCTGGCGTAAAAAATCTAAAATTAGTTCTTTCTTTTTTAATGATGTTATCTATTGTAATAATAATTTTAATAGGATCTTTTAGGAGCATCGTAAATGATTACGAGTTTTATATTTTACAACACGAAAAAAACGGTGTTTACGAATCCTTAGGAAAAGATTATACATTGGAGATAACAAAGAACTGGATTTTTTTTCTGCAGAACAAAGCAGAACTAAGATTTTTCGAAGGAGATGAAAAGAGCCACTTGTATGATGTAAAAAGATTGTATGGATTATTTAATGCTATTTATACAATAAGCATAATTATGCTTATTTTTTCAATAATTATCTATAGTTATATTGATCATGAACAATTTTTTCAAAAATTCATGAGAAACATGTTTTACTCATCAATAACCTGTCTTATTTTGTTGTTAATTTTATTCGTTTTATCTTTGAACTTCAACTCAGCATTTACTCAATTTCACAACCTTTTTTTTCCACAGGGAAACTATTTATTTCCTGCAGGTGCCCTTATAATTACTATTTTTTCAAAGCAGTTTTTTATAGACTTGGTGTCTAAGTCGTTGTTTTTTATTCTAGTCAAAATAACAATAATTTTGATAATTACTTCAATCTATCTTTTTGTTAATAAGAAGAAACAACAACCTTGAAATGAATTTTTTTTAGTTTTGAATTTTTCTAACAAAAGTCAAAAATGCTGTGTGACCAAAATCTTTCATTTTAGGTCTTAGAATTTTTTCTTTAACCGTCCACTCACGTTCGATTACTTCAATGGTTTTTTCATACAAAAATTCTTCGGTTAAATTTTTGACAAATTCTTGAACTTGATTTATGTTTGGACTGTAAGAAACCAAAAAACCACCAATCTTCAAAACTTTTTTGGCAGTTTTAATGCCATCGTGAGGTGTTGGAACATCTAAAACAAAAACATCTATGTTTTTCTCTTTGATTTTTTCAAAATCATAAATGTCTCCTTTCTTAATCTCAATATTTTTTATACCAAGCATTTCAACATTTTTTTTTGCAACCTCTAAATGTTCAGATTTAATGTCATAGCTGATAACTTTTTTAGAAAGCATTGCAAGGAAACAGCCAAGAGCGCCAGAGCCGCTACCAGCTTCAAGAACTATCGAGTCTTTTGTAAGACCGGTATTTGCAATAATTGCGCCGATATCTTTAAGAGTAATAATTTGAGCTAAGCGTTTTATTTGTTTATAGTGATCTATGAAATCAGGATTTAAGATAATAAACTCTTCGTTTTTAGTCTTGATAACACTTCCAGCAATTTTTTTAATATCAGACTCTTTTATAATGCCGTATTTTGTGCTGAAATCTTTTGAATCATCAACATAATGCTTTTCAAATTTTGAAACAAGAACTTTTCTACCGTTGACATCCACACTCCTATCTTTTTTTATAAGTATTTTTTTCGCCATTTTTTAGAATTTTGCAAAGCAGGAGGAGGGATTTGAACCCCCAATCTAGCGCTCTGCAGGCGCTCACCTTACCGTTTGGCCACTCCTGCGAAACTCTTTTTGAAAAAATCGTCAAGCATATATAAAGCTTATGGATATGTATATAAATAATTTTTAATTCCTTAAAATTATGCCAAGACACGATTTTCCAAGAAAATGTCCTTTACCGCCCATTTATGAAGTAATGCTGGATGATAAAGTTTACAACATGAGTTTCAAGATTGTAACAACAGATATGAAATCATTAGGACTTGCAAATAATCCTTACATCCTTAAATACCCATTCAATGAATACTATGAATTACCAGATGAATGGGTTGTCAAAGATGCTAAAGACTGGGGAGGACTTTGGTCCAGAAAAACACCTTCACAAGGTTTTTGGACTGTTGATTATATGAAAGAAAAATATGATGTAGAAACAAAAATTTTTCTTGCAGCGATAAATAAAGGTGAATATCCAAAAGGAGATGTTTTATATTATAACACTACAGGCATAAAAAGTGCAGGAATAAAATTATTCTATAAAATCCATTCAAAAGAACACTGGCAAGACATAAGAAATGAATGGAGAACAAAAGAAGGACTTTACATTCCCAAATAATCTTTTACAATTTCAGGCATAGGTCTTGGTTCATATAATATATTTTTCAATATTTTCTGCAAGAACAAGTGAACCATGTCCTCTTAGATTTACTGAAAAATCACTATCTCTATGGTCTGAAGAACGAGACATAAAAACGACATACAAAAACATCTTTGAAGTTTTAAAAAAACAAAAAGATTTTACAGCTGTAAAGCAAGCAACAGATATTTTTTGGATATTAAAATACTCAAAGCAGATATCAATGCTTACAAGATGATTTTTCTTCGCAGTTTATTTTGTTAAGTAAGAAATCTTTTTCAAAAGTCTTATATTGTCCTTTTGGAATATCAAGTTCATCAAGTTCTAAGCAACCAATAGATATCCTTTCTAAAGCAGTAACTTTATTTTTCACAGTCTCAATCATTCTTTTTACTTCACGCTTTTTACCTTCAGCAAGCGTGATTATGAGTTGTTTTTGACTTTGATCTTTGAAATTTATTGTACAAGGTTTTGTTTTGTATGCAGTTTTTTTGTTATTCTCTTCTAAAATTATTATAACTCCCTGTTCTAGCCTCTTTTTTGCTTCAGAAGATAAATCCTGCTCAAGTGTTACAAGATATTTTTTATGAACAGAGAACAAAGGATTCGTTGTTTTGTGTGATAATTCCCCATCATTTGTTATTATTAAAAGACCAGTTGTGTCTTCATCCAGTCTTCCAACGCAAAACAAAGTGTTAATTGTTTGTTCATCTAGTCCTTTAAGCAAGGAAAAAACAC
Organism: Nanobdellota archaeon; assembly: GCA_018817005.1. Lineage (GTDB taxonomy): Archaea > Nanobdellota > Nanobdellia > Woesearchaeales > JAHIUF01. The sequence continues at coordinate 43,355 of JAHIUF010000018.1, read as the reverse complement.
TTTTTTTCCTCAGAAGTTCATCATTCTTGCTGAGTTTAGAAGAAAGAAATCCTGCTGGCTTATTCAAAACAATATAAGTTTTCTTTCGGATTGCAAAAAGCTTTGTTTTATTCCATAACACAAATCTTGAAATTCCAATTTGAAAATTAGGATTTTTCATTATTTTATTATCAATTATTATATCACCATCTTTAATTGCTTTCAAAACAGCGCTTTTACTGGAAAAAGCCCCTGTCATGCTCAAGAATTGTTGAAGTCTGAGTTTTTTCACAATAACAAGAGAATAACGGAGTTATTATAATTTGTGATTAGATGAGCTGTTATTATAAAAAAGAAAATATGGACCTAGGGGGATTCGAACCCCCGATCTACAGCTATCAGCAGTCAAAGCTCTTGAAAAGTTCAAGGAAACCTTGACTTTAGAAGGCTGTCGCCTTATTTGCCCAACTTGTTCGACTTTATGTCGGACGATTTTTGGTCAAGCTTTTGACTTGCTCAAAAGGTTGCCAGGCTAGGCTATAGGTCCTTATAACTATTGAGAATCAAGTTTATTTTTAAATATTTCCTCTTATTTTGATTATAAGTCTTGATATATCTTTTTTATATCGATAATTTTTGGAATTTCAATGACTCTTTTTCTTTCTTCATCACTAAGGCCATTATGTTCTCTTTCATAAGCCCAAGTTTCATAAGGAATATAAATCACTTTAATTCCTGCTTCAAGAGCTGGTTTTACATCGCTTCTAATCGAGTTTCCAATCTTGTACACGTTGTTTTTATCTTCTGAACCAATTAGTTCTTCAATCTGCTTTTTACTTTTCAAATCAACAATGTGCACTTCATCAAACCACCTGATAATTTCACCATTTTTGTAGATTTTTATTGCTTCAAGCTTTTTCTCCTGTACACGTTTGTCTCCTTTTGTGTACAACATAAGTTTGTTACCATCTTTTTTCAGAAAATCAAGGATTTCTTCTGCACCTTTAACAAAACCTTTTTCTTTATATCGTTTATAAGAAAATGCCTTCATACCCATATCATAATATTTTTGTTGCTCTTTTTCTTTTATTTCAAAACCAAATTCTTTACACAACGACTCATATGTTTTTACAAAAGAAGTTGGAAATCTCTCCATGCAAAAACCCATTGTTTTTACATGTTCTTTGTCAATATTAACCTCTAAATTAATTATTTTTTTAGCAAAAGTTTCTTGTATGTAAGTGTCTGTTCTTTCACCGTAAACTCTCCAAGCTTCCTCTCCCAACTCAAACATTTTTTTTAAATAACTGAGGTCAGTTTTAATAAGTGCTTTTGCACAAATATTTTCATAAGTTTTAATAAATGATTTAGCAAATTCAAATTCCAAAAAATTATGTAACTCAAACGATTCATTTGTTGTTTGAAGATTAATTATTGTTTGGACATCAGGTGCATTATGCTGAATATTATCAATCAAGTATTTTGCTTGTTTTATCTGAGGATAAGAATGATCTTTAGGTATTTTTTTTCTAAATTTATTATAACAAGAAAGAATCATTTCTATCTGTGGATATGAATAATCATGTTGGTTCCACGTAAGCGTATCATCATAGTCTATAATAAATGTTTTTTTAGCCAATTTTAAACCCCCCTTAAAAAAATTATTTTTAGAAATCTTTTTTTATGAGACTTCCAGCCCCACCTCTTTAATCTGATGGTATGTGTTTCCTTTTTTATATTTTTCTATTGGATAAATTTTATAAATGACCTCCTTATACTAAGAAGCATCATGATTGAACCGAAACTAAAAGGAAAACACTGGACTAAAGATTTTGAAAAAGAAATTTATACAAAATGGAAAAAAGATAAAGCGTATGCTTTTGATAAGAAAAATAAAAAACCAGTTTATTCGATAGATACACCGCCACCTTATGTTAATACGCCAGTCCATATTGGTCATGCAACAACATATGTGTTAATGGATTTTTTTGCAAGATTTAAGCGTATGAAAGGATATAATGTTTTGTTTCCACTAGGACTTGATAGAAATGGGCTTCCAATTGAGATGGCTGCAGAAAAAAAGTTTGGTGTTAGACTTGCTTCTCTTCCAAGAAAAAAAGCCACCGAGTATTGTGAAAAAATACTCGAAGATAGTTCTCTTGCATCCACAAAATCTTTTTTTGAATCAGGAATAAGCTTTAATTCATGGATATTGGGAGACGAACCAGGAGACATTTATTATACTGATTCACCATCTTATCGCTCACTCACTCAAGAAACATTTATTGATATGTGGAATAAAGGTTTGATATATGAGGATGACCGGGCAAATAACTGGTGTCCTGGATGTCAAACAACTATTGCCGATGCAGAAATTGATTATGAAGATTTTCCGGCTTTTTTTAACGATATAAAATTTAAAGTTAAAGAAATAGGCGATGACTTAATTATTGCAACGACGAGACCAGAACTTATATGTGCTTGTGGAGCAATAATTTTCAATCCTCAAGATGAACGATATAAGCATCTTGATGGACGAACAGCGATAACTCCTATTTATGAAAAAGAAGTTCCAATAATGGCTCATCCGTCAGCTGAAATGGATAAAGGAACGGGAATTATGATGATGTGTTCTTTTGGAGATGTGACTGATATTAGATTCTTCAGAGAACAAGGATTGGAGCCAACAATAGCCATTAACAAAGATGGAACAATGAATAAAAATGCTGGTTTTTTAAAAGGACTTTCGACAAAGGATGCTCAAAGAAAAATTGTTGCTGAAATTGACAAAAAAGGTCTTTTAGTGGGTCAAAAAAGAGTTACTCATAGAACACCTATTTGTGAACGAAGCAAAGACCCTATTGAATTCATAAATATGAAAGAATGGTATGTGAAGCAAGTCGAGTTCAAAGAAAAAATGTTGGGGCTTGCTCATAAACTCAACATGTATTCTCCAAAAAGTCTTCAAATACTTTTGAATTGGATTAACTCTGTAAACATTGACTGGCCAATATCGAGAAGTCGATTTTACGCGACAGAAATACCTCTTTGGTATGATGTTGAAAATAATTATTTTGCTCTTCCACCAAAAGGAAAATATTATCAGCCTTGGAAAGAAGCCCCTCCAAGCGAGTCTGTTATTTATGACAAAGATAAAAATAAAATTGGTCTGCTAAAGGATTATCCTAAAAGCAAATGGGTTAGTGAAAAAAGAGTTTTTGATACTTGGTTTGATTCATCAATATCTCCACTTTACATTTTAAAATATAGTCGGGACGAAGATTTTTTTAAGAGAGCAAGTCCATGTTCTTTAAGACCTCAAGGTAAAGAAATAGTAAGAACTTGGCTTTATTACACAATTTTAAAGGATTATCTCTTAACTGATAAACTCATTTTCAAGGATGTTTGGATAAATCATCATATTGTTGATGAAAACGGCCATAAAATGAGCAAAAGTAAAGGTAATATTATAGACCCACAAAAAGTTTTAAAACAATTCGGTGCAGAACCATTTAGACTTTGGAGTGCTATCGAGGGAAACCTTGAAAGCACAGATTTTCGCTGCTCATTTGAAAGGATTGAAGGTGCTGGAAAAACCCTTACAAAACTGTGGAATGTTTCAAGATTCATAAGCATGTTTCCTGAGGTTTCTGGAAAATATGAATTAATGGAAGTTGATAAATGGATAATATCTGAAGTTTCAAAACTAATTAAGCATTCTGAAGACAGATATGGAAACTATGATTTTCATAATCCTGCAATAAAAATAAAACATTTTATTTGGGAAACCTTTGCATCTCATTACTTGGAGCTTGTTAAGTCAAGGGCTTACAATGAAGATAATTCTTTTTCAAAAGAAGAGCAAAACGCGGCTCTTTTCACACTTAATTATTGCCTTGAAATAATTTTGAAATTGTTAGCTCCAATAACGCCTTTCATCACATACAAGATTTATTTTGATTTGAGAGAAAAAGATATTCATTCAGAACTATTTCCAGAGGTAGAATTTAATTTTGAACCAACACTTTCAACAGAAGAAATATCTGATGTGAATGGCGCGATTTGGAAGTGTAAAAAAGATGCTGGCTTAAGTTTAAGGGATTCTTTGAAGAAAGTTTGTATCCCGAAAAGTTTGAAGTCGCTTGAAAAAGACTTAAAAGCAATGCATAAAATAGAAACAGTGGAATTCGGAAAAGATTTGACTATAGAAAAATAATTTTTTTTTCTCTTTTTTTTTAGTTAACTTTAAATTCTAAGCGTCAATATTTTTATTTATGGAGAGGGTTCAAAAAATTATTGCTAACTTTGGATATTGTTCCAGAAGAAAAGCTGAAGAATTAATAAATCAGGGAAAAGTTTTTGTTAATGGTAAAAAAATATCTATCGGCGATAAGGCTTCGGAAAAGGATGAAATAAAAGTTGAAGGAGAAATCTTAAAAAAACCAAAGACTCTATATCTTTTATTTCACAAGCCAGTAAAATGTGTGACTGCCTTAATGGATGCGCATTATAAAACAGTAATGGACTATATTAAAATAAAAGAGCGGGTCGTTCCTGTTGGGAGGCTTGATTATTACACTTCAGGTCTTCTTTTAATGACTAATGATGGAGACTTTGCAAATAAAGTGATGCACCCACGTTATGAAGTGAACAAAACCTATAGAGCAGAAGTTGACAAGAAATTTTTGGAAGAAGACTTGAAAAAAATTGAGACTGGAATAAAACTCGAAGACGGCATAACTTCACCAGCAAAAGCTCACAAGATAAAAGAGAATTTGGTAGAAATAGAAATTCATGAAGGAAAAAATCGCATTGTTAGGCGAATGTTAAAACAGCTTGGTTATAGAATAAAAACTCTTGAAAGAACAAAGATTGGAGAATTATCAATAAATGGTTTGAGAGTTGGTGAGTATAAAGAGATAACAAAAGAAGAGGCTCACAGGGTATTCTCCAAAACTTTAGACAAATAATTATAAATAAAGGCTAATTTTTTTTTAAATAAACAAAATGAAAGACATAATAATTAAAGGTGCTCGTGAGCACAACCTAAAAAACATTAATGTAACACTTCCAAGGGATAAGTTTATAGTAATAACTGGTCTTTCAGGCAGTGGAAAATCAACCCTTGCTTTTGACACATTATATGCTGAAGGGCAAAGAAGATATGTTGAATCACTTTCAGCTTATGCAAGACAATTTTTGGGGTTAATGAACAAACCAGATGTTGATAGTATTGAAGGCTTATCGCCAGCAATATCAATCGAACAAAAAACTACGAGTAAGAATCCTCGAAGTACTGTTGGAACAATAACTGAAATATATGATTATCTGAGGCTTCTTTTCGCAAGAATAGGTATTCCTTACTGTCCGGAACACGGAATAAAAATAGAAGCTCAATCTTCAGAAAGAATTGCACAGAAAATTGCAGAAGAACTCTCCGGTAACATAATAGTTCTTTCACCAATAATCAGACAAAAAAAAGGAACATATGAAAAACTGTTAATGGATTTAAACAAAGAAGGATATGCAAGAGCAAGAGTAAATAAACAAATTGTAAGAACTGATGAAAAAATACTTCTTGAAAGATACAAAAAACATGATATTGAAATAGTTATAGATAGACTTAACATAACAGACACTCAAAGACTCGTAGAGGCTTGTGAAAATGCTCTGTTAAAATCAAAAGGATTATTGATTGTTCTTGACGAATCAAATAAAGAACAATTATACTCTTCAAAAATGGCTTGTCCAAAATGTGGCTTAGCATTTGAAGAATTGCAACCAAGAATGTTTTCTTTTAATAGTCCGTTTGGTGCTTGTGAAGAATGTCATGGTCTTGGTATAAAAATGGATTTTGACCCTGACTTGATAATACCAGATAAGAATAAGTCAATTGCAGATGGTGCAATAATGCTTTACAGAAACGCAATTGATGGTTGGCGAGGACAATATATCGGTTCAGTTGCTAAACATTATGGGTTTGGAGTTTTTACAGCAATCAAAGACTTATCAAAAGAACAATACAATATTTTGATGTATGGATCTGAGGATCGAATAAAATTTAATATGAAGATGAAGCAAGGTGAAGCTAACTGGACTCATACCAGTAGTTGGGAAGGTCTCGTACCTCAATCTGAAAGACTTTTTCATCAAACTGAATCAGATTATAGAAGAAGAGAACTTGAAAAATTTATGAGAGTATCTACCTGTCCTGCTTGTAAGGGAAAAAGGCTTAAAGAAAAAGTTTTAGCAGTAAAAATAAACGATAAATCAATAATTGATATAACCGACCTTTCCATAAAAGATACTTTAGATTTTTTTAAAGATTTAAAATTATCTGAAAAAGAACAAGAGATTGCAAAACACATCTTAAAAGAAATAAATTCTCGACTTAAATTTTTATCAGAAGTAGGACTTTCATACTTAACACTCTCAAGAAACTCAGGAACGCTTTCTGGCGGAGAAGCCCAAAGAATTAGACTTGCAACACAGATAGGTTCCAATCTAATGGGTGTAATATACATTCTTGACGAACCATCAATTGGTCTTCATCAAAAAGATAATCAAAAACTAATAGATACACTTCATCGCTTACGAGATATTGGAAATACTCTTATTGTTGTAGAACACGATGAAGACACAATAAGAAAAGCAGATTACGTTGTAGATATGGGTCCTGGTGCAGGTCTTTTAGGGGGAAGGATTATTGCCAAAGGCACACCTGAAGAAATTGCAAAAAACGAAAAATCCCTGACAGGAAAATATCTTTCCAAAAAAATGAAAATTTCCATTCCGAACATTAGAAGAAAGGCTCAGAGTTTTATTGAAATCAAAGGTTGTAGACAGAACAACTTAAAAAACATTGATGTTAGTATTCCAATAGGAATTTTAACGCTCATAACAGGTGTTTCAGGAAGCGGCAAATCAACTTTGATTTATGAAATTCTCTATAAAGGCCTTATGAAAAAGCTTTATGACTCAAAAAAAAGAGTTGGTGAACATGATAAAATCATATTAGGATCAGAAATTGATAAAGTAGTAGTAATAGATCAAAGTCCCATAGGTAAAACTCCAAGAAGCAACCCTGCAACATACACAAAAATCTTTGATGAAATAAGAAAACTATTTTCAGAATTAAAAGAATCAAAAATAAGGGGTTATAAACCGGGAAGATTCTCTTTTAATGTAAAAGGTGGAAGATGCGAAATTTGTCAAGGTGATGGAGTCATAAAGATAGAAATGAATTTTCTTCCAAATGTATATGTTGAATGTGAAGATTGTGGGGGCAAAAGATACAATCGTGAAACTTTAGAAGTGAGATTTAAAGGTAAATCAATAGCAGATATTTTGAATATGACTGTAGATGAAGCTTACGAACTTTTTCAGAATAGACCGCTATTAAAATCAAAACTTGAAACATTAAAAAAAGTAGGTCTAGGATATATCAAACTTGGTCAAAGCTCTACAACCCTTTCTGGTGGAGAGGCACAAAGAATTAAACTTACAAGAGAACTTTCAAAAAAAGGAACTGGAAAAACAGTTTATTTATTAGATGAACCAACAACAGGTCTTCATTTTCATGATGTAAAAAAACTAATCTTGGTTTTAGATGAACTAGTTTCAAAGGGGAACACAATGATTGTAATTGAACATAATCTTGATGTTATAAAATCTGCGGATTACATAATAGATTTAGGTCCAGATGGCGGTGATGATGGAGGTTTTATTGTTGCAAAAGGAACACCTGAAGAGGTGTCAATAAACAAGAATAGTCACACCGCAGTTTTTTTAAGAAATATATTAAAATGATAAAACTTAAAGATGTCCCAAACAAAATTCCTATCAAACCCGGTTGTTATCTTTTCAAAAACAAAAAAGAAAAAGTAATCTATGTTGGTAAAGCAAATAATCTAAAAAAAAGAGTTAGTAGTTATTTTCAAAAAAAGTCTTTAGATTCAAAAACAAAATCTCTTGTTTCAAAGATTGAATTCATAGAATTTTTTATAACAAATAATGAAGTGGAAGCACTCATTCTGGAAAATAATCTGATAAAAAAGTATCAGCCAAAATATAATATTCAACTTAAAGACTCAAAAAGATATGCTTACATTCACATTACGAAAGAAGATTTTTCAAGAATTCTTATTGTAAGAAAAAAAATTGGTACAGGAGAATTTTTCGGACCATTCACATCTGCAGGAACAAGAGATTATCTTATGCATACACTCATAAAAACTTTTAAGCTTCGAACCTGCAAAAAAATCTCTAAAAAATCCTGTTTACGATATCATATAAAACTTTGTGAAGCACCATGTATAAAAAATATTTCAAAAAAGGAATACGCTAAAAAAATATCTGCTACAAAAATGGTTCTTAAAGGGAAAATAAACGATCTTTTAAAAATACTTCAAAAGAATATGGAACTTTATTCTAAGAAACAAGATTTTGAATTAGCAATCGAATTAAGAAATCAAATACAATCACTAATCTGGCTTAAAGAAAAACAAACCATGGAACTGCAAAAAAAATACAATCAAGATATAATAAATTATAAACGAGCACAAGGAAAAGTTTATCTCTTGCTTTTTAATGTTTACAAAGGTCTTCTTGAAAATAAACAGGAATTTGAATTTGAAGAACAAAACGATTTTTTTGAACAATTTATTTCTCAATATTATTCTGAAAATAAGGTTCCAAAAGAAATAATCTTACCAAAGAACATTAGTAATTCGCTTAAATCTTTTCTAGAATTTCAACGAAAAGAAAAAGTTTTAGTTGTTGTTCCAAAAAAGGGCGATAAAAAAAAGCTTCTTGAACTAGTTCTAAAAAATATTGAAGCATTATTTTTTGGTGAAGTAGAAAAATTAAGTGTTTTAAAAACAAAACTTCGCTTGCAAGAAACACCATTCGTAATAGAGTGCTTTGATGTTTCACATATATCAGGAACTTCAACTGTTGCATCAATGATTCAATTTCAAAACGGCAAACCTAACAAAGAAAATTATCGCAGATACAAAATAAGAACTGTTGAAGGTATTGATGATTTTAAAGCAATATCAGAAGTTGTAATGAGAAGATATAAAAGACTATTGGATGAGAAGAAACCACTTCCAAACTTAATAGTTGTTGACGGAGGAAAAGGACAACTGAGTTTTGCTCTTGAAGAATTAAAAAATTTGAATTTGAAAATCCCAATTATTTCAATTGCTAAAAAAGAAGAAGAAATATTTGTTCCAGGTCTTAAATTTTCAATAAAGCTCGAAAAGAAAAATAAAGGTCTTTTATTTTTGCGAGAAATTAGAGACGAAGCTCATAGGTTTGCAATAAGTTATAACCGGCTTTTAAGAAGAAAAGAAACTTTGCAGAAATAATCACACTAGACACGAGGCAGTAACCTTTTTAAATTAAAATAAAAGTTTTTGTTATAAGTTTGTTATAATTTTATCAAAAGAAAATGGCATTAAATGAATTTAAACTCAAATCAAGCTTTAAGCCTAAAGGCTCACAGCCAGAAGCAATAAAAAAACTCATGAAAGGATTAAAGAACAAACTAAATTACCAAACGCTTCTGGGAGTTACGGGTTCTGGAAAAACATTTACAGTTGCAAACATCATATCTCAAATACAAAAACCAACTCTTGTTTTAGCACACAACAAGACTTTAGCTGCTCAACTCTATAACGAATTTAAAGATTTCTTTCCCAAAAATAGAGTTGAATATTTTGTCTCATACTATGATTATTACCAGCCAGAATCATATATACCACAAAAAGATCAGTACATAGAAAAAGATGCCCAGGTAAATCCAAAAATCGAACAGATGAGGCTTGCGGCAACAGCCTCACTTATATCAAGAAAAGATGTGATAGTTGTAGCTTCAGTTTCTTGTATTTACAGTGTTGGCGATCCAAAAAATTTTGTACAAATGGGATTTGAAATAGTTTCTAAAAAAAAGTTTTCAAGAAATGACTTGATAAGAAAACTTGTTGATTTACAGTTTGAAAGAAACGATTTAGAACTTATGCCCGGAAGATTCAGGGTTAAAGGTGATACAATTGATTTTATACCAGGATATTTTGATAACATCATAAGAATAGAATTATTTGGTGATATTGTAGAAAAAATTCTTGAAATTGAAAAAACATCTGGTAATGTTTTAGAAGATATGAAATATTTTCATGTTTATCCCGCAAGACAATTTGTTATATCGCCGGAAACAATAAGTTCTTCAATAGACTTAATAAAAGATGATCTTAAAGAGCGACTTTTGGAATTAGAACCTTTAGAGGCTCATCGATTAAAACAAAGAACTCTTTATGATTTGGAAATGATTGAAGAAACAGGTTTTTGTAAAGGCATAGAAAATTATTCTAGGTATTTTGAAGGAAGAAAAAAAGGTGAGAGGCCTTTTTGTTTGCTTGATTATTTTCCAGAAGATTTTATGATTGTTATTGATGAAAGTCACCAAACATTACCACAAGTAAGAGGAATGTATAAGGGTGATTATTCGAGAAAAAAAAATTTAATAGATTATGGTTTCAGACTTCCAAGTGCATTTGATAACCGACCATTAGACTTTTCAGAGTTTGAAAAATTCATGAAAAAAAATAATGTGTTGTTTGTTTCGGCAACTCCAGGGCCTTATGAAGAAACACATTCATCACAGATCGTAGAACAAATAATCAGACCTACAGGTCTTGTTGATCCAGTGGTTTTGATAAAACCAATTAAAGGACAAATTAATGATTTAAAAGAAGAGATCCGATTAACAATCAGCAGAGGTGACCGGGTTCTTGTAACAACACTTACAAAAAAACTTGCTGAAGAATTAACAGAATATTTTGCAGAAGCAGGAATAAAAACTCGATATCTTCATTCTGAAATTGATACACTTGAAAGAACAGAAATTATAAGACAATTAAGGCTTGGAAAATTTGACGTCTTAGTCGGGATTAATCTTTTAAGAGAAGGGTTAGACATTCCTGAAGTAGGATTTATAGGAGTACTTGACGCAGATAAAGAAGGATTTTTGCGTGACGCAAGAAGCCTTATACAAATCATCGGCAGAGCTGCAAGAAACATAAATTCAAAGGTTGTTTTATACGCTGATAAAATTACTGATTCAATAAAAAAAGCAGTTTTAGAAACCAATAGAAGAAGAAATTTGCAGTTGAAATATAATAAGAAAAATAAGATTACACCAAAAACAATAATAAAGCCTATTAAAGAAAAAGAAATTGAACTAACAGATGCAAAACACATTCCAAAAAAAGATGTTCCGAATTTGATTATAGAATTAGAGTTCGAAATGCAAAAAGCCGCAAACAAACTTGAATTCGAAAGAGCAATTGCACTTCGAGATAGAGTTAAAAAATTAAAAGAAAGAATTGATGTTTCAAAATCCTAAAATATGAAATCTGCTTCGTCAGAAGTGACAGTTATTTCTTTTTTTTGGGTTGCTTCTTTTTTTCTTTCAAAGTTTATTTTTGGATTTATATCCATTGCTTTGTGAAAGCTAATGTTTCCACAGTTCATGCAGTGAAAATATGCACCGAATTTGCCTGTTTTTAAATCAAGAGTTTCTCCACAAACACACTTCATAAGAGGAAGCTCTTCTGTTTTGTGCTGTTGACATACAGGAACACCCTGTTGATTAATGCTTGTTGCTTGCTTTTCACAAAAAGGACAAATATCTTTTTTGTATTCTCCATAAACTTTTTTTCTTGAAAACATATTTTTTTAAAATTTTTAACTCTTTAAAACATTTATTGTACTCTAAAAGCTTTATTGTTTTAAACTCCATTGAAATGAAAACAATATTTAAATATGAATAAATCAACTATTTTATTATATGAAGCGAATTGGAGGTGTAATATGAAACAAATAATTGTTCTTCTAGCAATATCTTTATTAATTTTTAGTTCATGTTCAAAAACAGATGATACAATCAAAGAAAATGATAAAGAATTATTAGAAGAAAAAATAATAGGTGGAGAAAGAAATGAATTTGGATGTCTTGGAGCTGCAGGATATACTTGGAATGAGTCTGTGAATGCTTGTATAAGAACATGGGAGCTTGATTTGAATCAACGAAAAGCTGCAAAGATTGCAGTGAATTTTGTAGGTTATAAAAATGCTACAACAATAATTAGTGTTACAACTGCAACATGCCAGGGATGCTTTGTTGTAGAATTAGAGCAAGGAAACTTGCGTGAAAGAAAAACAGCGACACTCAATAATTGGGAAGCGGTAAATTAGTTTTTTTTTTTAATTGACCTTAAAATCAATCTCGTCATGCGCATTAACAATTAGACTTGCATTTAAATTACTTGTAAAATTTTTCATTCTTTCAATTGATTTTTTATTTACACTTTCTTTCTTGTGTTTTGAAAGACCAATAATTACCAAGTCCGAATATGCTGAATTTTCATGAATGACTTTTTCAAATTCATATTCTTTACTTATTATGACATGGACCTCTATATTATCAATTCTTGATTGTGCTATCATTCGATTCATTCGCTCACGCGCAAGAGTATAATGTTTTTTATTACTTACAACATGAAATATTCTGATTATTGGATTATTTTCCTTCCATTTATTAGAGTGGGTTACTAAATATGCAATCAAGAGTGCAAGGTTACCGTTTCGTGGGCTTTTCCACCAAACATCGATTTTATGAAAATTTGAAATTCCTGCCCTGTTTCTTAATATTAAAAAATTCTTTCTCAGGTTGAATGAAATATTAGCAATATCTTGCAAAGGAATTTTTTCATCATAGTCTAAAAGGACAGTATTAAGTGACATGTTACCAATTGTTTCGCTTTGTATAATGGTTTCAACTGTTGACTTACAATCTTGAGTTATTATTACTCTTGGAAAAATATCTAAATCATTTTCTTTGATGTGCTCTTTTGTTGTTTCTTCTATCTCTGTTTTCATTAATGTTTTTTTAGAAACATTTCCTTTTATCAGCATGTATATTTTCATAATGCTTCTATTAGAACTGATGCTGTCAATAAGTGAGAGCATTAAATTTCTGTTTTGTTCTTGGAGCGAAAAACTAACAATTGTTGGTCTCCAGTTCTTTTTGCTTTTATAAGTGCTTTCTATTCTATTAAGAACAGTTCTGAAAATTTGAAACCAGACACCTTCCCAAACACTTTCTATTTGTATTGATGTACGGTTTTTTGTTAACACATAAAACACTAGCAGTTGAAACGCGATTCCCGCAAGCATAATATATGGATTGAATAAGTACATAACAAAATAACAAGTCACCATTCCATATAGTGATATTATCCACGGAGCATTAAATGTTGGTCTGTAACTCGGATTTTTACTGATGTTTTCTAGAAACGCTGCGCCGTTAATCCAGCCATAAACATTTAAGAAAAACATACTAACAATTATTGAGACTATGTCTAGACCACCAAAAAATAATACTATCTCACCGATTATGAAACTAACAATTAAAGAATAATGCGGTTCCGTACTTTTTCCAATTGATTTGGAAAGAATAGCACATTTTTTTGGGATAACTTCATCTTCGGTTATGGCTCTCAGTGATCTTGGAGCAGTCATCATACAACTAAGGGCTGATGAAACTGTTGCAACCATTATTCCCGCATAGATAAGACTTGGTATTAGAGCAAAGTTTTTTATTATTAGCGGGTCAGAGCTTAATGCTATTGGAAGAATACTATAAGAAAGCTTTATCACAAGACAAACATAAATACACATTGTTAGAATGATTGAAAAAAATGTTCCTTTGACAAGACTTTTTCTAGGAGTTTTCAAATCTCCACTCATACCAACTCCTGCATCAATTCCTGTGACTGCAGGGAAAAACAGTGCGAACGCAATCCAGAAAGGTATGCTTATTCCGTGGTTTCCTAAAAGATTTGCATTAATCGCATTTATGTTTGGAGTAAGAAAGATTGAAACTAATGATAATAATATTGTTATAAGTATGAGGTATTGTATTTTTATTACGAATTGTGCACCTCTAAAAACAATTAAGAAAAAAACCACTAAACAAAGCATTGCCAAGTATCTTTCAGGTATAAAAATGTTTACTGTTGTTAATAATTCATGGAATACTTTAGTAAAAGCAATTGTATAAAATGCTGCAGCAATTGTTTGAGCTAAAAACAGTTGTATTCCCATGCTGCCTCCAAATGCTCTACCTAAACTTCTGGAGATTAAATAGTAAAGTCCGCCCCCTTTAACATTGATGTTTGTCGCAATTGCAGATATTGAAAACGCTGTTGCAATAGTTATAGAATGGGCTAATAGAATTATGCCCAGCATCTTGATTAGACCAACACCACCCAAAACTTTTGGGACTATCAAATACATTACTGCACCTAAAATAGCGAGTATTGAAGGAACCATCACTCCTGATGCAGTTCCAAATTTTTTGCTTTGAAATTTAGAAGTTGAACTCTCACCCAAAGTCATTTTATTGTTTGAGACAGAATCATTTATAAAGTTATTTGTTGTTTTGGCGTCGAGAAGAAAATTTTTTAATTTTTTTTAGAAACTTTTATTAATAATCATGGTCTTATTTATTTGATGATTGTTCAAATAATTGGTTTTATTGGTATGTTTTTGATTCTTTTATGTTTTGTCATGGTACAAATTCACAAGTGGAAAGATACTGATTTCAAATATGATTTTTGGAACTTGGTGGGTGCACTGTTGTTAGTTGTTTATGCAGTTCTTATCAAAAGTTATCCTTTTCTAATACTCAATGCTGTTTGGGTGTTTGTATCTTTAAGAGATGTTTTTTCTGATTTAGAGAATAAGAATCAATAATTAATTATCATAACCATCATAAACTATTTTTCCTTCTTCACATAATTTTCCTGGTTTTTTATTTTCAGATTCGAGTAATATTCCTTTTTCATATTCTGATTCCCAATACATGACGATGTGAAGTTTTTTTTTATTTTGTTTTTCTATCTTTTTTTTTATTTGTTGTATTTTATAATGTGTGTTTGTTGGTAAGCCTTCCATGTCCAATGGCGTTCCTTTCATAATATCATCAAGAACAATTGCAATATCAATATCTGAATCCTTTTTTTCTTGCTCTTTTAAAACGGATCCATAAAGAATTATTTTCGAGATTCCTTGAATTTTTTTCAGATTCTCAATTGTTTCTTTTGCAGTTTGTTGATGTGTGTTCATTTCTTTTTTATCTCTTTTCTTTTTTTAATCAGTTAATTTTCTAAACATTTAAATAATTTGTTTTTAATATTGTTTTTTTATGACTAAATTATTAAAAATTAATGATTTAAATTCAGAAAACATCGCTTCAATTTGTGATCACACTTTTCTTTATCGCTCCGAGTCTTTTAAAAAAACAGTTCGAGAAAATGAAAGTTGTGTGAGCTTAAGAAAAGAATTATTCCTAAACTTTTTAAATGAAACTATTAATTTAAAGTTTTCTCCTCACGCGATTTGTGTAAGACCTGAAGATGTTTCTTTTGCATTAAATTTTTTAAAAGAACATGATAAAGAAAAAATTTTAGTTGCATCGGTTGTTGGATTTCCTGATGGATCTCATTATTCTACTGATTTTAAAATTTTTGAAACAAAACTTGCAATTGCTGCTGGTGCAAAAGAAATTGATATGGTTATTAATTATGAAAAACTAAAAAAAGGGGATTTTGAGTTTGTTTGTGAAGAGATAAAAGCGGTTGTTTTTGAAGCGCATAAATTTGATGTGCTTGTAAAGGTTATTCTTGAAAACTCAGAACTTATAAAGGAACAGATAAAAAAAGCTTGCGAACTTTGTGAGGCTGCGAACGTTGATTTTGTAAAAACTTCAACCGGATTTAGTTCTTATGGTGCACTTGTTGAAGATTTAAATATTATGCGAAAAAATTTTTCAAAAGGCGTTAAGGCTTCTGGTGGAGTAAATATTTCTAACGTGAAAAAAATTCTTTTTTCGATGTCTGGAAGAGATGATGGTTTTATTGATTTGAACCCTTTAAAAGTTAGAATTGGTGAGAGTTCGCTTCTTATAGGTTTAGATGATGGTTATTAGTTGTTCATGCTTAAAGTCAAACTATTTCTCTAAAACTACTCATTAATGGTAAAAAAGACAAAAAATTAATAAATTAACTCTTATTTTACCTAATAAAATGCTTGATAAATTCAGAGATTTACATCAAGGAGAAGACTTTGCAGTTATTGGTTCTGCACCTTCAGCATTATTGTTTAAAAGAAATGAAACAAAAGCAATAGGTGTTAATGGTGCTGGCAAACTATTGCAGTCAGATGACTACTTTATTTCAGGAGATGAAGCAACACACACCAGATCCTGGTTTAAAGGTTTAGACTCTGATGTACATTGCATCCTGAGACCCCACACAGCAATTTATTCTGAAAAATTTTATCCAAATAAAAAACTAAGAGAAGATATGATTAGAGTCTATGAAACATACATGGATAAAAATCCCAATATAACGCACTTCAAAAAAGGTCAAGGTTTAAGATGTATTTTGCCTGGCAATGAATTTATAGATTATTATTTCTCTAAAATACCTGAACCTGCCAAAAATCATTATTTAATCAGAAAAGTAACAAGTGATGAGCCTGTATCAAAATATCAAACTAGCATAAATGTTGGTGGAACAAGTGCATGTATGGCTGTACAAGTAGCTTTCATTATGGGTGCAAAAAATATTCATTTATACGGTGTAGAGTTTAGTAATGAGATAACTTCTGGTGAAGAATACAAAGGATCAAATTATTTTTACAAACCAGAAGAAAACGAAACAGGAATGACCCTTCCTTCACAAAGAGTGTTTTTAGATGATATAATTAAACAAGTGATAAACAAAGGAGTTCCTGTTTATTCCCACGGTCCAACAAAATTGAAAGAAACAATAAAACTTCTTTAATAAATAACCCAAAATCTCCCTAACTCGTTATTACTTTTCTTGTGTTCTTTAATAGCATTTTCTAGGGTGCTTACAGAAACAATTATTCTTTTTTTATGCGGGTCTGCAAGCACAATTTTTTCATTGTTCACATCTATGCTTTCAATGAGTGATGCATGACCATATGGGAAAAAGTTGTCGTGGAGCATGCCATAATTATAACAGGTTAACAAGTCATGATTTTCTTGCAAGTGAAACTTGATGAATGATGAGATATCGCTCAGATAATTTATCAAGTGGTATTCTTCTTTTAAAGCAACATCATTTTTTAAGAAAAAATTTGTTAAGCCATGTTCTTTTTTATTGATTTGAGTTCCCCAACCTGATTTTGGCATTTTTCCTGTAAGGACTTTTTTAAAATAATTTTTTTCTAAACTTGAAATTGTCAGTCCTAAATCCCATCTTATGTTCTCTTGTTCAATGTATGTTAGTCCTCTTCGTTTAAGAATTATTTGAATACACGCAGGAACGCAACAATATGGTTTTTGTTTTATTAATTCATAGATTGGATTAATTGTCGTGTTAATTAATATGAAGAATGATAACTTATTTTTATAGCAATGTGTAAATTTTAAAATAATAATTAATAAAAAAATAATAAATTAGTTTTTCTTAGATGTCTTTTAGAAATCTAAAATTTTCTTTTTTTTCTAAAGCATTCTTTGCAAAAGACTGGTTTGCCTTCAGTTGGTTTGAATGGAACTTCACATTCTTGGCCACACTCAGAACAAGTTGCCTTATGCATATCTCGTGGTCCAAAATCTCTTCTTGGTCCACCGCCGTTTGATCTTTGCATATTTTCTCCTCCGAAATATTGCATAAATGAAAACCAGATTTTGATTTTCAGTTATGTTTTTTCAACAAAACAAGAATTTGTTTATAAACGTTTTCATTTTAAGGGCTTGAAACTCGTTTTTTAAAATAAAAATACATTTATATAGATTAATTTTTTTATAAAAATAATATGCAGAACACTATTATCTTAATTTTGGCGGTTTAGGGTTTAGGACCATTTTTAGGTTCGCTTATTGGTGTTTTGAAAAAACCCAATAATAGATTTATGTATTCAATGCTTGCATTTGCAGGTGGTGTTATGCTTGTGATATCTTTTTTGGGAGTTAGTACCTGAAAGTATAGCTCAATCGTTGATTTTTATTTGTGTTGTTGGAGTTATTATTGCTTCTTGTGGAAACTGTAAGAATCACTTAACAATTTTTTCTCTTATTGCAGGAATACTTGTTGTCATAATTCTTGGTGCAATTTAGATTTGTTATAAACCTTTTTAAATCTGTCTTCTTTTCTTTTTTTTATGACATTGGAACTTATAACAAAATCTCATGGTGCAATAGACTCAGGTTTTTTTTCAAGCTTTATGAAGTTTGTAAGATTTGATGATTATGCTTTTGCAACGAGTCATCTTTGTACTCTAGTAAAAAAAACCGCTGAAAACCCTGATTTGTACGAAACAAGCATTCTTTCTTATAATGTTAATCAATTTTGGAAGTTGGAAAATTCTCATTTAAATACAATTCTTAAACATATAAATTCCAAGGATTTTGATGGAGATGAATCTCTTTCAAACTTGGTTGGTTTTGATGATGCGCTTTCTGCTAAGGAAGAAGAGGCGTTGTATAATAATGGTGAACTAATACCTGTTCAAATCTCTCCTGATGAGTCAATTATTTCTTTAGGTATATATAAGGTTTCAGCTCTTCATTTCGGAAGGTTTAGTATGTATGTTTCTAATGGTGGTTTTTTTGGTTGGGATAAAAAAATGCCTGCTTTTGCTGAAGACGCAATTGAATCAATGAAGAATTCTAAAAGGGATTTTTATAAAGATATAAAAAAAGAAACCTTAATTTAACACAGTTATTACTTTTAAATAGTAATCTTTATAAATTATTATTGATTCATCTTCATATGAAAGTTGTAGAATTCATGGGAATGCCAAGAGCAGGCAAGTCTACGCACAAAGAGTTAATAGAAACATTTCTAAAACACGAAAAAAAAGTATTAACAAGAAATATATACGAGGGAGCAAGAATTTGTCCAATCGATAAAAATAATCGATTCTTATATAATGCCTGGTCATTTCATAACACCATGAATCGTGTGATAGAATCAAAAGAACAAAAGTTTGATTATTTGCTGATTGACAGGGGCGTTTATGACCATATGGCATTCACTCAAGCATTATACAAAAAAGATTATATAACCAAAAGTCAATTTCAAGCACAAATAAAATATTTTAAAGAATTCAAATTTCTCGAAGAAATAGCACTGGTTTTCTTGGTTACACCAGAAGAATCACTTAGAAGAGAAAATGTAAATCATACCTACAGAGGAAGAGTCATGAATGACAGTTTTTTATCGGCTTTACATGAATCATATAAAGAAATACTGCCAAAAATAGCGATGGATTATTATATCATAGATGGTTCTAAAAAATTGGCAGAAAACAAAAAAGAAATAACAGATTTTATTGTTGGGAAAGAATAATTTTTCACTATTTTTTTTAAAACTGTCAAAATATTTTTACATTAAACAAATTTATGAAACATGATCACTAAAATTCATGATAAAATTGTTGGTTATCATTATTCTAATCCAAAGGCATATCAATCTATGCAAACAACAGGAATAGATGGGCACATTTCTTTTGATTTTGAAAAATTTGCAGGGTTAATTCCTAGAAAAAGATTTATTCGTCTTGGTTATGGGCATTTTTTGCCTGATGAATCTCATGAGGGTGTAATCGAAGGATTGTTAGAACCTGAACCAAACTCTTGGTTGGAAAATTCTGAGTTTTCATATCTTTGGAATTCATTAATGCATGATATTTGTCGAGAAAAAGAAGTTCTGCTATTGAGTTTTCAACTAAAGCCAAAAGACAAAGCATATATTGTTGAAAGAGCTCATGTAGAAAGAGAATTGTATAAAGAATCAAAGGGTTTCGGAATATCAACTAAACAATCTATGAATGATGCGTTCAAAAAATATTGGGAATCAAGAGTTCCTGTTTTTGAATATAAACAAAATTATAATCTTTCCCAATTAACAATATGGTCTGGAATAGAGTTTAACAGATTAAATGTTGAATGGATAAAACCAACTGATGAAGTCTGGACAAGAGTTCTTGACAATAAATGGTAATTATTTCAATTTTTTTATTGGATGTAATTCTTTATTCTAGTAATTTTAAATCAAGCTTTTAAGATGCACTGTTCACATATGATGTACTAATTTTTTGTTATTTTGTGAAACTTGCAAGGCATGCAATAGAACAAAACGAGTAGTGGCGCGATTCAGACAACACAGCTATATTTTAAGAACCAAGTTTCTCTTTATTTTTTGAGTCAAAGAAAAATCTGTTAATTTAGAAGGTTTATGTTGAAAAACATCAAACCCTCTCTCATTATATCTTGGAACTAGATGCCAATGGACTTGATTTGTTTCATCCATGTAAATTAAATAAACCTTTTTTATTTTCAAAGTTTTAAGAAGAGCGTTTCTAATTTCATCAACTTTATCCATTAAATGTTCATAATCTTTTTTTTGAAAGCAAATGCAAATCAGTAACTGATTCTTTCCAAACAATAATTGTATGACCTTTAACTATTGGATAATTTGCCAAACAAACATATAATTTAGAATTTTCATAAATCATCGCTTTATCAAAAGGTTTTGGTAATTTGCTTTGCATTTTTTAAATATGTAAATAAATCTATATAAATTTTTGGTTACAATGCGATATTGAGCACAATTTTCATTATAACAATTTGATAATATAAATTTTGGAGCTGAAGATTATTCTTGTAGAAACATTAATAAACATTTAATTCTTATAAATCATTATGAAATTTTATTTGTCATCTTTCAGACTTGGAAATAAATCTGAAGAATTAGCTAGATTAATGCCGGAAAATAAAAAAATCGGGTATATTCCGAATGCATGTGATTTTACAAAGGTGGATGTTAACAGAAGAACTGCTTGGGAGAAATTTGATATTGAAAGTTTAAGCAATCTTGGATTAAATGTTGAATATCTTGATTTGAAAAATTATTTTGGTAAGACTGATATTCTCAGGGAAGAAATAACTGGATTAGGGGGTATTTTTGTCAGTGGTGGAAACACTTTTATTTTAAGACAAGCTATGAATTTGAGTGGATTTGATTTAATATTTAATGAACTTTTAAACAGAAAGGATTTTGTATACTCAGGATATAGCGCAGGAATTTGTGTTTTAGCACCAAACCTTAAGGCTTTACAGATTGTTGATGATTCTACAGATAAACCATACAAAGAACTTCAAGAAACTATTTTGGAGGGTCTTGGATATTTAAATTATATTATCCTCCCACACTACAAATCAGACCATCCAGAATCCGCTGACATTGACAAAGAAGTTCAATATTGCAAAGACAATAACATCCAGTTTAAGACTCTGAGAGATGGGGATGTAATTATAATCGAATAATCTTGATATAATTAGTTATAAGAAATCATTTACAATTATTCTATATATTCAAATTTCACTGTTGTTTTTTCAGAACGAGCATAAATATTTAATATTTCTTCCATCTCAGAAGCATAATATTCATCATCCCCCAGAAGTTTAAAAGTAGCATGAATTGGTCCGAGTTGTTTCTTATCATCTCTGTTAAGTTCAGCATTTACCAGAAGGCTTACTAAACAGTCTAAAGGATTCATCGCTCCTTCAACTCCACGACTAGTTCTTTTTGTTGATGAATAAAAGCCATTACTTATTAAATGTGATGTGAATGGAATCGAAATACCAAGTATTTTTGATTTTTTTTCGCTTTGGATTATTTTTATTAACAATTCATCTTCAGCCATAATAAAAGGAAATGCAGATTTGTATATAAATCTTTATCTGAATCCTTAATAAGGGGAGTTTATTTCAAAGAGTAAACATTAATAAACAATAAATTATTATGTTCTAAGTATGAATGTTGAACAGATAAAAGAAGTGATGAAAAAATATGGAAAAGCTTGGGAAAATCAGGATTCTAATTTAATCATGGAATGTTTTACAAAAAACGGTGTTTATCAAGAAAGCCCTTTGAAAAAACCTTATCGCGGACACAGAGAAATTAAGAAATTTTGGGATGAAGTGGTTAAAAAAGAAACTATAAAAATAAAATTTAAACTTGGAAAATGTTATTTATCAAAAGATGAAAAAACTGGGTTTTCCGAGTGGGAATGTAAAAATATTCACAAAAAAGAAACACACAAAATGGTTGGTATCATGATTCTAAAAATGAAAGGAAATAAAATCTCTTTTCTAAATGAATATTGGAATACTAAAATCATCTGAGATTGTTGAGATTGTTGTAATAAACAGAACTAAATAGAATCATTTAAAAAGGAACCATCATTTCTATACTAATCAGAACTTTGACTATTTGTCAATTAAAATATTTATTTAACAAATTTACGAGGCGAATTCTGAGAACTAATATTAAACCAAAAAATATATGGAGGTGAAAAAAATGAATGGAACAGTAAAATTTTTCAATGAAATGAAAGGATTTGGATTTATTGCTGCTGAAGATGGAAAAGAAGTTTTTGTACATCAATCTTCGTTAGGAGATGGAGTAACTTTACACGAAAACGACGAAGTCACATTTGATGTAGAAAATGGAGACAGAGGCCCAAAAGCAGTTAATGTAAAAAGAGTTTAGTTAAAACTTATTAAATTAAAAATAAAAAAGTATTAACTAGCGTTGCAAACGCTTTGATAAATTAGTTTTTTTTAAATTATATTTTTTTCTGATAAATTTATTTTTAGTTATAATTAATACTGTTTTGAAAACTTTATGTTTGCAGAGTGAATTTGAACTTATTAGTCTAGTGAACACAGTATGTAGTCAAGATGTGGAATTAAAATTGTGGTGGGTTTTAAATCTTTGTAATGTTCAAGTATCGTCTAAGCCATTTAAATTTCAATTAATTATCACTATTAAGTAACAACAAAACGAAACATTTATAAAGTGCAAACACCATTAAAATCATATGGCCCAAGAACTTGCATTATCAATAACTAATTTTAAGTCACAATTCAATTTAGAAGAAGAACTATATCAAGAAAAAACAGACTCGGTTTATTCTGGTGAAACTAAATCCTTCTGGCAAAAAATTGGTGAGGGATTAAATGATTTACAAGAGTCATATTTTGAACCAAAATTATTTGAGAAGAGCGGAAAATTATATGAAATTTTAGGAATTAAATTATTTGGAAAGTATTGTCCAAACTATGGAACTAAATTCTCTTCAAAGGATTCGCTGATTGAAGGAAGAAAAAAAGAAGATTTGCAATCATTCGTTAATTCAACGAAACTTCTTGAAGGAATTCACACATTTGTTCTTGCACCAATTCACACAACTTTGACAATGATGAGTTTAGCAGATAAAGATTATTCTAGCGCAATTGTTTGGGGTATAACAAATGTAATTATCAATCTTTATCCAATAATGGCTCAAAGATATAATCGGAATAGAGCAAATCGCTTATTAGATATGTTAGACCAACGAGAAGTTAGAAATACACACCAGATTCCGAATGTTTCTGGTCCAAGACGGTCCATCATTCCCACAAGTTCATATTAATAAGAACTGTGTTTAATTATTTATAAAGATTATGAAACGATTTTGAAAAAATCAAATGTTTACAATTTTTCATACACCCGAACAATGCCGTAGAGGATTTCTTGCTAAATATTGTAAATAATACCAGCAAAATCTAGAATTGATTATTGAGTAGAACTAGGGGTATTTTTAGCACGCGACATCATGTAAGTGATGCGAGATGTGTATATTGGTCTTGACATAATTCCTGTAATTAATGCTACGGTAGTGATTTTTGAGTTTGTTTTATGAATCTCTTTTAATTTTTGTTCGATGTTATTCAATTCAGTTATTTCTATACTACCATCTTCTTCTTTGTATAATTCACCCACATTGTATTTTTTTTGCATTATATCAAAATTACTTTTTATGAGTTCTCTTCCTGTTTTAAATGCATCACATATTTGATTGAAATAATTTTTTTTACTCATTTTAAGGCGGTAATCAAATACAGCACATAAATCTTTCTAAAAATAACTACTTAACAATGATGATTTTTATTTTTTAAATTAAGAAGTGGAGTTAATATTTATTGTTAGTTGCTATTCTTTCTGGAAAATAATTGTTCTTATATTCTTCATATAATGTTAATACTTTGATGAACTGATTTTTTTTATTTGTTGAAAAAATTTTCGAATAAACATAAAATTATTTAAATACCTTACAGATTGAAAGAACACAACATGGATCAAAAGCATATTGGAATCATATTACTAATAGTATCAGTTCTTCTGAGTAGTTTTATTTTCATGGTAAAAAACAATAATGAAGCGTTTATACAAGACTACATGGCTAAAGAAGGAACTTGTTATTTGGAAGATGGAACATGTCTTCATAAAAAAGACCTACCATTGTATGTTTTTGGTTGGGCTGTTTCAGGTGCATTGTTCTTATTTGGTGTTTACTTAACATTTTTTGATAAAACACAGAAAATGATAACAGAACATCAAATTAAAGTATCAAGTGCTTTGGAGTCTGCAAAGAAACAGGAAAGAGAAAAAGATGAATTTAAGGCTTATCTGGCAGGTTTTAATGAAGAAGAACAAAAAGTGCTAAGAGCAACAAAGGATCAAGAAGGTATAAAACAATCAACATTAAGATTTAGGACTAATATTTCAAAAACAGCATTATCATTAATTCTAAAAGGACTTGAAGAAAAAAGCATAATAAGTAGAAAACCTGCCGGAAAGACAAAAGAGATATACTTAATAAAGAAGTTCTAAAAAGCGTTTTAAACGTTCTGGGACAATAATTTTCTAGTTTAAGCTTGTTTTTGAAGTTTTATTTCGGAGGAAGGGTATTTATAAAGCTTTAATTACGTATCTTTGAGATGAATTATGAAAAAAATCACGATTCAGGTTAAAGGAATGCACTGCAAAAGTTGTGAGATGCTAATTATTGATACATTAGAAGAACAAGAAGGAGTGAAAAATATTGAAGTTTCTCACAATAAAGGCACAGTAATAATTTTTTTTGATGAGAAAAGGACAAGTGAGAATCAATTGAAATTAATTATCAAAAATGAAGGTTATGAGGTTTATTAAAATGATTGAAAAAAAAGGTTTTATCGCAAAAGGCACAACTTGTGATGGTTGTGCAACAATTATAAAGAAACAAGCACTTAAAGTTAACGGAGTAAACAAAGTATCATTTGATCTGTCAACTGAAACAGGTTATGTTGTTTTTGATAAGAAAAAAACAGATATTGATGAAATATTATCAAAAATTGAGGAAAAAAATTACACTTGTTCTATTCTTAATGAACAAAAACAAAATACCAACAAAACTTTTGGATGGATTTCTGCAATTATAGGACTAATAATTGTAGGATATTTTTTATTTAATTTTGTTGATGGAATCCAGTTGCCAAGCATAAGTCAGAATATGAGTTTTGGGTTATTATTTGTTGTTGGATTACTAACAGGATTTCATTGTATTAGTATGTGTGGAGGGTTTGTTATTAGTTATGCTGCAAAACACGCTCAGGAAGGAACAAAATCTCATAAATCTCATCTCATGTATGGGATTGGAAAAACTACTTCATATACCATTATAGGAGCAATATTTGGATTGCTCGGATCATTTATTGCATTCACACCAACAATTAGAGGCGTGATTGGATTTCTAGCAGGATTGTTTCTTGTATTATACGGACTTAAAATGCTAAATATATTTCCAATCTTAAGAAAAATTCAATTAAGAACACCAAAATTTATCACAAACTTCGTTGGTAAAAACTCAAAATACTCCAGTCCTTTAACAATCGGCTTGTTAAATGGATTGATGATTGCTTGTGGACCTTTGCAGGCAATATATATTATGGCTGCAGGAACAGGAAGTATGATTGGAGGAGCAAAACTACTTTTAGTTTTTGGTCTTGGAACATTACCTGTAATGCTTGGTTTTGGATATTTTGCAAGTTTTGTATCTGGAAAAGTTACGCAAAAAATATTAAAGGCATCAGGAGTCATAGTTATAATTCTTGGTTTAGTGATGATTAACAACAGTCTTGTCCTAACAGGTACTGGATATGATTTTTCTTCAATCTCCGGATTTGTAACTGCAACTGGAACTAAAGAAATGGCAGTTGGAAGCGTGCTTGCGGTTAGTGATGGTTTTCAAGAGATTAGAATGGAAGTAAACAGAAATGGTTGGAATCCTGACACATTTGTATTAAAGAAAGGAGTTCCTGTAAGATGGATAATTAATGGTAAAGAAATAACTGGTTGTAATAATGCAATTCAAGTACCAAAATATGGTTTGGAGTTTAATATTAAATCAGGAGAACAAATAGTTGAGTTTACACCTGATGAAGAAGGTGTTGTGAGATGGAGTTGTTGGATGGGAATGATTCCTGGAACATTCATTGTAATAAATGATGTTAATCTTTCTGACCAAGAAGCAGTACAAAAAGAGATTAATCAAGTTCCACAACAACCAAAAGGCTCATGTGGTGGAAGTTGTGGATCTCCTGTTTGTGAGGCTACAAGAGGTGGAAGTTGTGGTTGTGGTAGTTAATTATAATATTAGTATTATTAGAATTCAATTTAAAACGAGCAAAAAATCATGTGGAGATTATAAATGAAAGTCGTTGTGGGTATGTCAGGAGGAGTTGATTCTTCAGTATCATTAATCTTATTAAAGAAAAAAGGTTACGAACCTGTGGGTGTTTCTTTAAAGCTTCCTGTTTGGAGAAGTAAGTTTAACCAATTATGTGAAAATGCTTGTTGTACTAAAGAATCTTTGAACTTGGCAAAGGCTGTTTGTAAAAAATTAAATGTGCCTTATTACGTATATGATGTTAGAAAGGAGTTTAAGAAAGAAGTGATTGAGTATTTCATTTCTGAGCTCAAAAAAGGAAGGACTCCTAATCCTTGTGTTATTTGTAATAGATTTCATAAATTTTCAAAATTACTAGAATACGCAAAGAAAATAGGTGTAAAATATGTTGCAAGCGGACATTATGCTAAAAAAATAAAGAGTGACTGTGGAGAATTTAAACTTGTAAGACCAAAAGATAAGAATAAAGATCAAACTTATGGTCTTTCTTTTCTTAAACAGAGCCAATTAAAAAAAATTATTTTTCCTTTGAATGATTTATTAAAAAGCGAAGTTTTTGAAATTGCCGAAAAAGAAGGTTTTAAGATTTTTCTTAAGAAAAAAGAAAGCCAGAATTTTTGTTTTATTTCAAATAAATCTTTGCCTAAATTTTTAGAAAAAGAAATAGGAATTAATAATGGAAACATATTTGATGTTAATGGAAAGTTGCTTGGAGAACATAAAGGGGTTCATTTTTTTACAATTGGTCAAAGAAAAGGTTTGGGTTTATCAGAAACTTATTTTGTTAAGGAAAAAAAGAAAAATGATTTAATTGTTACTAAAAACAGACTTGATGTTAGGTCTAAAGAAGTGTATTTGAGAAATATAAATTTTATTTCGAATAAGCATCCAAGAAAAACACTTGATGTAAGAGCAAAAACAAGGTATGCTCAGAAATTGAGTAAAGCCGAACTTGTTCCTTTAAAATCAGGATATAAAATTATTTTTAACACATTTCAAGATAGCGTTACACCCGGACAATTTTGCGTGTTTTACAGAAAAAATGTTTGTCTTGGCGGAGGAATTATCAAATGAAAACAATTATTCAAATTTCAGGAATGCATTGTGCTAGTTGCTCAACTCTCATTAATAAATCTCTCAATAAACTAGACGGTGTGAAAAGTACAAATGTTAATTTAGCAACTAATAAAGTAACTATTGAATACGATGAAAGCAGAACTAACAAAACAGTTTTCATTAACACAATAATAGGCAAAGGATATAATGCAATAATTGCTAGTGAAAACGAGTTTGGTGTTTATGAAAATAAGCAAAAAAAAGAATATTTGAAACTTAAGAAATCATTCTTTTTCAGTCTTTTTTTTGCAGTCCCCGTTTTCATTCTTGGAATGTTTTTTATGAAAAACCCAATATTATATCAAGATATTTTGATGTGGGTTCTTGCAACACCAGTGCAATTTGTTATTGCATGGCCAATGTATAAGAGTGCACTGAATTCTTTAAGAAGTAAGAGTGCTAACATGGACACTCTTATTATTTTAGGAACCTCGGCTGCTTATTTTCATAGTGTATATGTTATTTTTAGTGGTTATGGGCATGTATATTTTGAAGCGAGTGCTGTTTTAATTACCATTGTTTTATTTGGAAGATTATTGGAATCAAAAGCAAAAGGAAAAACTGGTGAAGCAATAAAAAAACTAATCGGATTAAAACCTAAATTAGCAACAGTAATAAGAGATGGAATTGAAATAAAAATAGGTGTTGATGATGTTTTAATCAGAGATAATATCATAGTTAAACCAGGAGAAAAAATTCCTGTAGATGGAATTATTATTGAAGGTTATTCATCTATTGATGAAAGTTTGATTACAGGAGAAAGTATTCCTGTTGAAAAAAATAAAGGTGATTTAGTTATTGGTGCTACTATTAACAAACATGGAAGTTTTATTTTCAAGGCCACAAAAGTAGGTGCTAACACAACACTTTATCAAATAATAAAGCTCATTGAAAATGCTCAGGGAAACAAAGCACCAATACAAAGATTCGCTGATTATGTTTCAGCATACTTTGTTCCAATTGTTTTAATCATAGCACTTAGTACATTTATTTCTTGGTTTTTTATAATAGGCTCTGAGTTTCAATTTGCATTAATGGCGAGTGTTGCTGTATTAGTAATTGCATGTCCTTGTGCACTTGGTCTCGCAACACCAACTGCTATAATGGTTGGCACTGGAAAAGGAGCAAAGAACGGGATATTAATAAAAGGAGGAGAAGCATTAGAGTCCACTCACAAAATAAAAAATATTATTTTTGACAAAACTGGAACTATAACCAAAGGCAAACCAGAGATAACTGACATAATTCCTTTGAAAAAACAAAACAAATATTCTATTCTTTCGTTAGCAGGATCGCTTGAGAGTAATAGTGAACACCCTCTGGCTGAAGCAATAGTAAAAAAAGCAAAAGAAAAAAAAGTTATTCTTAAAAAAGTGAAAGATTTCAAATCAATTCCGGGACATGGAATAACTGCAAGCATTGAAAATAAAAAATATTTTTTTGGGAATCAAAAATTAATGAATGATAACAACATTAGTTTTAATATGTATAAGTCTGAAATAATTGAGTTTGAAGAGCAAGGAAAAACTGTGATGTTGCTTGCGGAATCAAAAAAACTAATAGGTCTAATGGCTGTTGCAGACACCATAAAAGATAGTTCATTTGAGGCAATTAAACAATTAAAGAAATTAAAGATATGCGTGTATATGATTACAGGAGATAATGAGCGAACAGCCAAATTCATGGCAAAACAAGCAGGAATAGATTACTATTTTGCAGAAGTATTGCCTGAAGACAAAGTAAATTATGTGAAGAAACTGCAAAAGAAAGGATTTGTTGCAATGGTTGGTGATGGGATTAATGATGCACCAGCATTAGCTC
The DNA here is from genome assembly GCA_018817005.1 of Nanobdellota archaeon. Taxonomy (GTDB): domain Archaea; phylum Nanobdellota; class Nanobdellia; order Woesearchaeales; genus JAHIUF01. The sequence continues at coordinate 13,778 of JAHIUF010000018.1, read as the reverse complement.
AAGCAGATGTGGGAATAGTTATGGGTTCAGGAACTGATGTGGCTATGGAAACAGGAGATGTGATTTTGATGAAAAATGATATCATGGATGTGGTCAAAACTATAAAATTAAGCAAAATCACGATGAACAAAATAAAACAAAACATGTTTTGGGCTTTATTTTATAATAGTCTAGGAATTCCTGTGGCTGCAGGCTTATTATATCCTTTTATGGGCTGGCTATTAAATCCTATGATTGCAGGAGTTGCCATGGCAATGAGTTCTGTTAGTGTTGTGAGTAATTCTTTGCTTTTGAAGATGAAGAAACTATAATATAATTAATTTTTTTTGCAGAAAATATGCGTTTTATTTTCTATACGTTTTTGTGAATTTTGACTTTGAAAGTTGAAATGATGATTTTTTTATTTTTCCTTTGCAATGTTTTTCCACAAATAATTATGATATTTCTTGTAATTGTCAGCAATTTCTTTGCTTTCTATCATGAATGCAAATATTTCTTTTCCCCACATCACATTGACTATTTTGTTTCCAAAAATAAATATTACGTGGGGGCTGCCTGAGAATTCTTTCGGTAAATATTTTATTTCAATCAAATCTATTTTTTTGGGTTTTTCATTCCTTAATTCATATCTTACGAGGTTGTACCATTTTATTTTTTTTTCTATTCTTTTTTCATTATAGTGTGACCAGAAATAAGGCAGTTCTTTTATCACATACCACCCACCACCTATAAAGTAACTTTTTTTGTAGTTTAGAATTTCTTCGAAAATTGCTTTTATTCCTTCTTTTCCTATAAATGTTTGTGCTGATATTGCTGGCTTTGATAGTTTGAATTTTTCAATAATTTTTGGAAGTTCTTTTCTTATATTTTCTTCTTCTTTTTCTATATTGTTTTTCTTTTCTTCCAGATAAGATAAGATTTTATTTGGGTGCGTGCATCGATATGTTTTTTTACCCTTCTCAACAGTATATGATATGAGCCCTTTATGGATTAGTTTGTTTATAATGTCATAGATATTTCTTCTTTCTATTACAGTTATTTCTTGAATTTTATTAATGGTTGATGTTCCAATGTCTAATATTGCTTCATATACTTTTATTTCTCCTTTTGATAATCCAATATTTTCTAAGCAGTTCATGATTTTTTGTGAGTCACATTGCTATTTAAATATTGTGGTGTCATTACAACACCACTTAACTATAAATACTTAACTTCAATTCCCAATATATGCCGATAACATCTTATTACGATAAAGACACTCTTGAGCAATACACTACTGTAAATGATGAATATCTTAATAAGTTATTGCAAGAAGTAAGACAAAAATTTGATAACGAATATTTTCTAGAGGAAAGAAATGTTATTAGGAAAAAACTATTTAGAAAACCTGAAAAACAAACACTTTACACTCTTCTTATTAACCTTGAAAAAGACTATAAAACTATAACTGAGTGTCAAATTGTGAATTTTTGTGAAGATGGAAACGGCAGCATTAACACAGCTGTTCCTAAATCATATATTCACACGCTTTTTTGTGGTTTATTGAATGGTTACAATCATAAAAACCAAGATGAAAAATGACTTTTAAAACAGAATTAATTCCAACTGAAGATGAAATAAAAACTTGGCTAGTTTCAACTCTTCAACACGCGTGTCACGTCGAATATTTTTTAGGGAGATTAAACCTTGGAACGAATGATCCTCAAAGACCTCATGATTTAGTTGGACCTGGAAACAAATATTCATGGAATATAATAAAGGGGTTTGCTCTACAGTATAGAAATCCAAAGCCAGATTTTCAAATTCACATAATGCCTGCGTTGAATTTACACAGACAACAATATCATCATCAGAAATGGAACGACCCTAATCCGAATGATAGAACAAAACCAGTCATCGGTGCTTCTGAAGATGATATGCTTGTTGGAGCAGTGGATGCGGTTTGTTCACTTCTTGAAAACAGAGGCTATCAAGGAGGAACACACGATTATAATAGTGTTATTGAAATAGCGAAAACTAATCCACCTCATAAAACTCCTTGGATGTTAAAAATTATTCCTGAAATGAGTTCTTTACAACAACCATCTTTAGAACAAATAACTTCTTTGAATAATTTTCCAAATCTAGGACTTAAAGATGAGGTTTATGATTCTATTGTAAAAAGAACTTGCGAAGTCGTTGAAACATTAAGACAAAAAAATCCTAACCGCTTCAATTTTTAGCCTCTCAAAATTATTGAGTTTAATCACCATAATGTGAAGGGGCTGCAAGAAAAATCTCCAAAGGTGACAGTAAGACACAACAGTCAATTAAAAGAAAATAGTCCATAAAATAATCATAGTTATAATCATATTTAATATTAAAAAATAGTTTTCTGAAATACCCTTTTCTTCTCCAGTATACCATAAAGGTGGTGGTGCTGATTTAAAAAAACCGAGTTCAATATTTTTATTTGAAAATGGGACGAATGGTGAAACCTCATGTATGACAAGATAATCTAGAATTATATGAATTGCAAAAGGAATAATAACCAAAAAGAAATATTCAGTTTTTATTATACTAAAAATTAAACCTAATGGAATTCCAATAATAATTAAACCAAATGGTTCTTCAATCCATGTTCTAGTGTGGTTTTTTGATTTTTTTAAATATCTTCCAATTACTTGATTAAGGTCTAATAAAACACCAAATACGAATGAAAATAAAACCAATTCTTTGATTAAAACATTGTTATGAAATAATATGAAAAGTACAATAAATGATGTGAGAAAATGATTAAATATATTCATAACATATTCTCAAATAAATAATATTTATAAATTATTCTATGGGTGGTAAGTAATATTTTACTTAATCAGTGTTAAGTGAGTGCGTTAGCACCGGGCCAGAGTGCAACGTTTTGTAGCAAAGTGAAGGAAAAATTTGAAGTTAGTTCATTAAGTGAACAAAATGAACAATCAAAACACGAAATAAATGGTCTTTTCTAAAACAATAAGTTTTATATATTCTTTCTGATTATTTGTAGTGTGAAACATACTTTTAAATTAATTGATAATCTTATTATCTTACTTAAAGATATTCCTCGTTCTATAGATACTGAAGTAGGCAAGATTCATGCAAGAAATATTCTTGTTAAGATTTTGGTATATACTCATAGCTTAAGAAAATTGGTTGAGAGCCATAAAACAAGCGAATATCTAAATAGACTACATGAATTACACATAGCTGAGATTGAAGGATGGGTAAATAGTGTTACTGAGTTATTCCAGAAATTTGACGAATTATTAAGAAATGTTGAGGCTGATGCTAAGATTATGGAAAATGTTATTGAGAATCAACCTGAAAAATGGCTTTCTACAGTTAGCAACATGGCTTTTGGTATGGTTGTTACAGGATTGCATGAAGAAGAGGAAAAAATGGAACGATTTAGAAGGATTGCAATTTTTGAAGAACATGAATTAAGAAGTATTCTTGATGCTGAAGAACACATTGCAGAATTACTTAAGTAAATTTTTGCCAAAGAGTGTTTTTATTTTTTTAGAACTTAAATTTCATTAAACTTAATTTCTGTTAGTTGAGTCGTTAGTTACAGACAAATTGGAGTGAGAGCGTAGCGTAGCAGAGTGAATTTGAAGTAAGTTGAGAATTTGTCTGTTCAAGTACGAAGTGCCTTGAAGAATAAGAAGCAAAAGGTTTTGAGCTTATTTCTTTTGAGAAACATAAATACTAAATAATGGAACTTTTGAAAATAATTCATAAGCTGTTGGGTCATATTTTTTGAATGTTGGTGTTGGTTTACAATCTATAAAATCAATCAATTCAAATCCTGATTCTCTTAAATTTTTTAATTGAGTTCTAAATGTTTTATTGTAAGTTTTCATTAACATTCCTGGAACCATTTCCCAATCTACAAGTCTTTCATCCCATCCTTTGCCAAGAGCAATTTGCTTTCCTGTTTTTTTATCAAAAAATTTGCCAATTCCAACAATTTTAAAGTTTTTATCTTCATACCTTTCCCTTGCAGAAGCAACGGGGCTTTCATTTGAATAATAAAACAACCCTCCTTTCTTCAGAACTCTCGATATCTCTTTGAAGACAGGAATTAAATCTTTGATATAATCAATACTAAGACTTGCAGTAACAATATCAAATGAAGAATTTTCATAAGGTAGTTTAGTCATAGAACCAATCTTAAAATCAACATTAGGACATTTCTCTTTTGCCATATTTATCATAGTTCGACTAATATCCACCCCCCAACATTTAGCACCTTTTGAAATATATTTTTTTATATGAACTCCTGCACCACAACCAACATCCAACAATTTTTTACCTTTAATGTTTCCGATAGCTTTAATCATGCAAGGAACTTCAAGAAATTCATTGTACAAACGACTATTATGTTTCTCTTTTCTTGTTCTTTGGTATTCTTTACCAAATTGATTATACATTTTTTTTGTATGTTTCTCAACAGTCATAATCATATAAGAATTATTGAGTTTTATAAACATATCGGCTTTGTAGAAAAACATAAATTTTAATAATAGTTATGATATAAAACTAAATAATGAATGAACATAAAATTCCATTAGAACAACTTTACCAGCAAGTGAAATCTTCCTTTAGTGGCTTGTCTTCCGTAGAAGCAAAAGAACGATTAAAAATACATGGTTTTAATATACTTGAAACAAAAAAGAAAATACCTGCAGTATTAAAATTTTTGAAACAGTTTAAAAATTTCTTTGCCTTATTGTTGATAGCAGGATCTCTCATCGCTTTTTTTGCAGAATATATTTTGCCTGGTGAGGGAAATCTTTACATTGGAATAGCACTAGCAGGCGTTGTTGTGCTGAATGCAATCTTTACATTTGTTCAAGAATACCAATCTGAAAAAATTATGGAGTCTTTTAAGAAAATGCTTCCGCAGAAAGCAAGTGTTATTAGAGATGGAAAAATACAAGAAATTGAAGCAAACGAAATAGTGCCTGGAGATATAATCTTTCTTAATGAGGGAGAAAAAGTTCCTGCTGATGCCAGACTTATAGAACAGAATTCCTTAAAAGTTGATAACTCATCTATAACAGGTGAATCAGAACCTCAGCTAAGAAAATTAGAGTGCACTCACAAAAATATTTTAGAATCCAGAAATATGGTTTTTTCCGGAACTTTAGTGCAGTCAGGAAATGGAAAAGCTCTTGTCTACGGAACAGGTATAAATACACAAATCGGCGATATTGTAAAACTAACAAAAGAAACAGAAGGATCAGAAACTCCTTTACGTAAAGAATTAAATCATTTCATTAAGGTAATATCAACTATTGCTATTATTCTCAGCTTAGTTTTCTTCATCACAAGTTTTTTTATTGGAAACACACTAATTAGAAGTATTATCTTCGCAATAGGAATAATAGTTGCAAACGTACCAGAAGGTTTATTGCCAACAGTCACTTTATGTTTAAGTATTGCTTCAAAAAGAATGGCAAAGAAGAATGCACTCATAAAAAATCTTGAATCTGTTGAAACATTGGGTTCTACAACAGTGATATGCACTGACAAGACAGGCACAATAACTCAGAATAAAATGACAGTTAATACATTATTTGTTAATTCTAAAGAAACAAACGCTTCTGAGAAAGGTATAAATAATATTAAAGGGTTAAATTTATTGATTAAAACAATGGTTCTTTGTAATAACTCAAAATTAAATACTAACGATAAAAGCTATTCTGGTGATCCTACAGAGACTTCACTAATGAATTTCTCTCAGAATTTTATTGATATAGAAAAACTAATTATGAAAGAGGAGAGAATCCACGAATCTCCTTTCGATAGTAAAACGAAGAGGATGATCACTACAAATAAATCAGCTGGTAAAAAGATTGCATATATGAAGGGGGCTCCTGAAATAATTATAAATAAATGCAATAAAATCTTAGTAGAAAATAAAATAAGGAGCTTATCAAAAAGGGATAAACTATTAATATCTAATTATTACGAGAAACTTGCTTCAAGAGGTGAGAGAGTTCTAGCATTCTCATATAAGGAGACAAAAACAGAAAAAGCGAAAGAAAACAACTTTATCTTTCTTGGCTTAGTCGGAATGCTTGATCCCCCTAGAATAGAGGTTTTTGATGCAATAAAAAAATGTAAGACTGCTGGCATAAAAGTTATAATGATAACTGGGGATTATAGTCTTACAGCAGAGTCAATTGCAAGAAAAGTTGGTCTGGTAGATCATGAAAAAGCAACAATAATAACCGGGGATGAATTAAAAAGAATGAGTGAAAAAAAGCTTAAAGAAGAACTAAAAAAACAAAATATAATTTTTGCAAGAATAAATCCAATTCAAAAACTCAAGATAGTGAAAACCTTACAGTCAATGGGTGAAATAGTTACAGTTACGGGTGATGGTGTTAATGACGCTCCTGCTTTGAAAAATGCAGATATGGGTGTGGCTATGGGGTTAAGCGGGACAGAAGTGGCTAGAGAAGCTAGTGACATGGTGTTGATGGATGATAATTTTGCAACCATCGTTAATGCTGTGGAAGAAGGAAGGACTATTTTCGAAAACATAAAAAAGTTCATTGCATATATTTTAACTAGTAATATTCCAGAGATATTACCTTTTATCGCCTTTGTTTTATTAGGGCTTCCTTTACCCCTCAGTATAATACTAATATTAGCTATTGACTTAGGTACAGATATATTGCCTGCTATTGGCCTAGGAATTGAAAAACCAGAAATTGATGTTATGAAAAATAAACCAAGATCAAGAAAAGAAAGGTTGCTTACACCACAACTTCTTTTTATGTCGTATGGAATAATCGGGATGTTACAAGCAATAGCAGGATTTTTCTCATATTTCGTAGTGCTATTTAATGGTGGGTGGACATGGGGGCAGCAATTAGCTTTAAGTAATCCATTGTACCAAAAAGCAGTTACAGCTTTCTTTGCAAGCATAATAATTTGTCAAATTGCAGATGTTTGGATATGTAGAACAAGAAGACAATCCGTGTTTAAATCAGGATTTAGTAAAAATAAAGTTATTTTGCTTGGGATAATGATTGAATTAATAATTTTATCAATAGTAGTCTATCTTCCAGGAGGTAATGTTTTTTTTGGAACTCAACCATTAACAGCTTTTGAAATATTATTATCTGTGCCTTTTGCTTTAATAATACTATTTGGAGATGAGTTAAGAAAGATTTTTATTAGAAAAGAAAATAGATTTGTTTTAAAATACCTTGTTTGGTAGTTGATAATTTTGAGTAACAATCATCGAATTTTTTTTTTTCACTTCACTACAAGAAAAACCGTTCCAAGACTTTGCTATTCTCGCCTTATTCTCTCAACTCGCCAATATTTGTAGGAGTGACTCGGGTCACTTAGCATGAATTAGATACAATAAATTTGAGAGGCTAAAAAGTAGAAATGGGGTAATTTTAAAATAGAAGAAGAAATTACCTTTTAAAAAATGGATTATTTTTTACTAAATTTATCTAAAAGACAATACAAGAAGAAATGCGTTTTAGAATCGTTTAAGTTAGGATGATTACTTTTTTCCATTCCATTCATCAAAAAACTCTTGAAGAAATAACTCCATAAATTTATGTCTTTTTCTAGCCATATTTTTAGCAGTTTTGGTATTCATATTTTCTTTGAGTTTCAAAAGTTTGCTATAAAAATGGTGTATTGTTGAAGGGTCTTTTTCTGATTCTTCGTACGTGTTTCTGTCAAAAGGTTTTTCTGGAATCCACATCGTGACATTGTTTGAACCTCCATAGGAAAAAGTTCTACCAATTCCAATGGCACCAATAGCATCCAGATTATCTGCATCCTGTAAAACTAAAGTTTCAGCATCATTTACAGTTTTTCCATTTTCAGAAAAATCGTATTCTTCATGAAATTCAATACAATGAAGAACTTTTGCTTTTTGGTCTTCAGTTAGAGTAGTCTTATCAAGTATGTCTTTAACTTTTGGAAGAGAGTTTTTCGGAGAACAAAAACTACCTGTTTCATTTTGAATGATTCTATGAATATCATGCAAAAATGCAGAAACCGCAATAACTAATTTGTCTCCACCTTCTTTTTTTTGTATTGTAAGAGCGTTGTTTAATGTTCTTTTCAGATGGTAAATGTCATGTCCGCTACTGTCTTTATGAAATAGCGCTTTAATTTCTTCTTCAAGTTGTTGAATTATTTCTTTCATATGCCTGTATAAATAGATTAACATTAAGAATTTTTCGATTAAGGTTTACTTGTCATATTATCAAAGATCCATGTTCCTAAAGTAATAAATAAGTTCGAATTAATTCAACTCTTGTTCTAAGAAATTTTTAATTTCGTTAAAAATAACTAAATGGCCTTCTTTATTAGGATGCAATCCATCAGAATATAATTTATTTAAGTTATTTCGGGATTCTAATTTAGAAAAAATATCGAGATATAGAATGTTTTCTTTGTCTGCACAATCTTTCATAATTCTTCCAAACGTTTTAATTCTCTCGTTTAAAAAATAACAATCCCTATTTTTCCAAGGATTGCAAGTAGTTTCAATAACTGGGTGTCCGCTAATGACTATTACTGTACCTGCTAATTCTTTAGCTATTCTAAGTATTTTTTTAACATTATTTTGATACTCATCTTCTGGAACATTTGGCTGTTTATTTTCTAATCTTGAATCATTAGTTCCTATAGATATGAAAATTGTCCATTCTTCTTTAGATTTATTTCTTAGTCGCGCTCTGGTTTCGGATTCGATTCTTTTAAGAATATCTCTTGATGTATTTCCAGAAATAGCTAAATTATGAAAATAACAATGTTTTTCTTTAGTATCTAAATGTTTTCTTAGATGTCCCGCCCATCCACCATTCTCAAAATCTGTTTCTCCAAATGTCGAACTTGCTCCAAATAATAAGTATCTCATAAACCTAAATAAATATTGGTGCTTAATAAAAATATCGGTTTTAAATTAATTCGACTCTTAATTATTTTTAAATTCTTCAAAGTCAAAATGTTGAACAATATAATGTTTAATCGCTGTTAAATGAGAGTGAGCGAAGTGAGAGCGTAACGTGGCTAAGCATTGAAAAAGACCAGTGCTGTGAAATTACTTGGTTAATTTTTTTAAATCTTGAAGATCAACTTCTCGAGAAATCTTTTTCTTATAACTAATTAAATCTTTTAGTGAAATAACTGGAACAATATGATTGTAAATTTTTTTCTTTGTTGCTTTTGACAAATCATTTTTTTCTTGAGTCCATTTTTTTCTTTGTTTGTTAAATAATTTTTGAGAATTAATTCCGCAAATATCAATTTCTTGACCTTTGTACTTTAATGTCATAAGTAACAAATCAAATTCTTTATCTTTGTATTTTTTTGGACCATAAATTATGTATTTCTTAACAATGTTTTGGATTTTAAAAATTTCTTCATCGGGAACTTCAATATCAATATCTGCGAGAGGACGGTTTGAACCATAGATGTTTGCAGCAAATCCTCCTGAAATTTGAAATGAAATTTTATGCTTTCTTAAAATATTAATAATCCAGGTAAATGCTTCTTTAGTTTTTTTAACCATTTTTGTTGTAAAAAATTGTGTGTATATAAATTTTATTAGCTAACATAAGCAGTTGAGTTTTATTCCTGTTATGTCTCCCGAGCGTTAGCGAGAGTGTAACGCGACAAAATCCTGAAAGGATTTTGAGTTCAGAATTCAGGTGTTATTCATGTTAACTTAATAGTAGTAAATTAATCGAAAGATTTATAAATAAATTATCTTTTTAAATCATTATGATATCAAATCTAAAAGAAATTGTTAATCTCTGGGCTGAAAACTATAAGACTAATAAGCGGTTTTTGCCAGAAGTGAGTGTATTGGAAAATGAATTATATTCTATTTCTGGAATTGATAGAAGTGATCCTTCAGGCATCTTATTAATCCCGATAGATTCAAAAGATTTGCAATTTGTTGGTTCAGCTTGTGGCACTATAGGAAATAAAATATTTTCAAATAAATCAATTGTTAGTTTTTTAAAAAACAGAGGTGTTAAAGAATTCTTAGGAATTATTTATGATCCCAACGCTGATGACACCTATGAAAGACAAGTGATTTCTTTAAATTCAGCAGCATTACCTATTGTTGGAACAGATGGGCATATCTTTGAATCATTGGTTTCAAAGAACAATGGAAGTTTTAGATATGAAAAGTCAAAAGTTTTAGGTTGGTCTGTGTATGAATCAGAATAAATCTTTTGGTTTCTAGCTTTTAGCCAGAATTCTGAATTAGACAAAATCCTTGTTAGATGTTTTTTCTGCAAGAAAAAGTCGAGAATTGCGAAGCAATTTGGAGAAGTTCGATTTTTTGAATTTAAACATTTATAAATAATTTAGCATTACTTCTTATTATGTTAGCTTCAATTATTAGATACTCTGAAACTCTTCCGGATGAGGATATCTTAATTTTTTTAAATGACGAAGAAATAAAAGAATTAGAAAATAAGTCTCTAAAAGGAGATATATTTGAATTTCGAGACATAAGAAAAGTATATTCGTTAGAAATTAAGTTAGTTAATGAAATGGAAGTAATAAGCCATAATGGGATTGGAGTAAAAACAAATTCTAACGAATATTTAATAATTGTTGGTGATAAATATCACTATCAAATATTGAAAGAGAAAGGATGGCTGGGAACAAGACCTAATACTTACTTTAAGATTGATATACTAAGCGAATATGTTGCAAATCAAAACGAAGAATTTACAAAATGGTTAAGATATATGAATTCTAGGTGGAAGAATAGAGATAGAATTATTGAAAAGATAAAAATAGAAGGATTATGAGGGGTATCACCTTATTTCATATTTTCACTATATCAATTCGACCGAAGGGAGTCTATATGTTCGAAGGACAAGGGGGAGTCTTTAGATTTTTTGTTTCTTTCCATAAAAATTGAAAATTTTTAGGACACCAGAAATCTTTGATTTCTTAGTGTTTCTAAAAAAAGAAAATAGAGAGGGCTTTTATTTTGGTTCTCCTCAAAAATCACGAATTTTTGGGACACAAGAAATTTATAATTTATTCGTGTTTTTCTAAAAGAACATCTAGGATGTCTTAAAATGATTTCCGTAAGGTTTATATAGTGATTGTATTATTAATAATACATATGTATAAAAAAATAAGAATAACAGAAAATACCTTGCAAGTCCTCTCTCTATTTACTAACGATTTTAGCAGAGAATATTATATCAGAGAAGTTAAAAAAATATTAAAAATAAGTCCAAGAACTGCCCAGCTTATTCTTGAAGATTTAGAGGATAAAGGAGCTATTGAATCAAAAACAAAAGGCAAAATTAAAACATATAAAATAAAATTAAGTGAGTTCACTAAAAGATATTTTGTTTTTGTGGAACAATATAAAGCGATTGCGTTTTTGGAAAAGAATCTTATGATAAAAGAAATTGTAGAAAAGATAACTCCAAATATTAAAGGCATAGGAATTATTTTTGGAAGTTATGTTAAAGGAATCGAAAAAAAAGAATCTGATTTAGATATTTTTGTAGCTGGTAATTATAATAAAGAGGAAATAAAAAGAGTTTCAAAGAATTTAGGGATAGATATAAACGTGAAGAGTTATCCAATAAAAACTTTTGAAAAGAACATAAATAAAGACATTTTGTTAAAAGAAATATTAAAAAATCACATCGTTTTTGTTAATGTGGAGCAATTTATACAAAAGGTGCTAAAAAATGGATAAATTAAAATGGTGTGCTGGAAAGAAAGGGGGATTAAGCTTGATTGAACCAAATTCAAATCTTGCAGAAGCTTATATTAAAAAAGCTGAAGAGGCTCTTGAATCAATGAGGGTAAATATCATAAAAGATTGGAAGATTTCAACTGCTTATTATACACTCTATTTTTCACTTTATTCTATTTTGACAAAGATAGGAATAAAATGTGAAATTCATTCTTGCACAATAGAATTTGCAAAGAGATTTCTTAAAGATTATTTCAACGAAGAAGAATTTGACTTTATTGAGGATTCATTAAAAGCGAGAATAGATTCTCAATATTATATTGACAGAACTGTTCCTGATGCACAATATAATAAAATGATAATGAAAGCTCCTGAATTTTTAGTTAAATGTAAATCTATTCTCATCAAATTAAATGAAAAGAAGTTTAATGAGATTAGAAGTAAATTTCAAGCAGAGTTAAATAAAACTGATAGAATCAGATAAAGCATTAGTTGTATTTCAGAGCAAAAAAATACGAAGAACTTGGTTTAAAGAGGAGCGGCATTATTCTTTAGTTGATATTGTCAAAGCTTTAACAGAAAGCGTTAATCCTACAGATTATTTAAAAAAACTTCGAAAAAGAGATGAAGAACTTGGAAGCTGCCTAGGGACGAATTGTCCCCCTTAAAAAAATAAATTTCTTTTTCAAAGAAAAAGATTTTGTGTGCGAAGCACGAACTCCCCCATTTACTGTTTTAGGTAATCCAAAAATTGAACTTAATTCTTGTTAGTTTCGTCTGACCAATGGGAAGACTTAAAATTTAGTGCAACGATGCCGAAGGCAAAAATTCAAAGTTCAGAAAACGGCCGTCTTCTAATGAGCGAATGCGACACATCAAACACAAGAATTAAAGGGTAATTTCCCATTATTAATTTATTAGTAGTTACAAGCCAAAAGGTTTATAAATATAAGGATTTAACCTAATGATATGAAGGTTCCAAAACAATTATTCATTGAAGATTTATCACCTGAACAGATTAAAGTTATAGAAGGAAGAATGAGACCAAGTCAGTATTCTCATGCAGGTTTTCTTAATCAAAATCTAAGTTTGAGAGAAGTAATTGAAGCTGATGCTAAAGTTCTTGAACATCATGGTATAACTCATAAACAAGTTGGAGATAAATTAGACTCTTTAATGGGTCAAGCATTTAGACAGTGGGATTTAGCATCAAGAGCAGGTGAAGATTACTATGGTGCAAGAGCTAAAGGTGCTTTAGTTGATGATTTTTTAAGAGTTTTTGCAGTTTGTTGGATGGGAAGTCAACAGTGTCCATTCTTCTATGAAACAAGACCATCTGAAGATGGAATTGGCCATTATGTGTATAACTGCGGTTCTGGAAGCCATGATTTTACTGTAAAAAATGAGAGGCAAGGAACTGAGATTAGATTTCCACAATTAATGGCTCATCTTGTTAGAGATCATCATTTTTTTGAAGGTGATACTTCATATAGGTTAAATCCTGAAGATGCAGTAAAAGTTTTAGAGTTAAAATCTGGAGTTGATTATACTCCTAAGACTGAAACAGAGATATTGTGGAGAACAGGAAGTTCAACAAGTGATCCAGATGGAGATTTCTGTGGAAGTCAAGAATTATTGAGGTCTGCTGAGAGAACAGTAGATGTTGCTTCAGGGATAAAACTATATCTTGATGGAGATAAAGGTTTGATTGTAGCAAGAGAACATGTTGATATTAAAGAACCATTAAAAATTGATGGAGCAGAAGTATGCTACATGGTTCAATTTATCGTGGTCAAAAAAGAATTGATAGAATTGAACACAAGTATGTAGTTGGTTAAGGAAATTACCCCCTTTCTATTTTTAGGCCGTTTTCTGAATTGCGTATAAAGGTGTTATACGATGTGAGCGTATTTTTTGCGAACGACAGTTGTGCTTAGAATAATTTTTTTATTCTAATGAAAGGCACAATTGCGTATAAAGGTGTTATACGATGTGAGCGTATTTTTTGCGAACGACAGTTGTG
>JAHIUF010000017.1 GCA_018817005.1 Nanobdellota archaeon | reverse complement strand
TTTTAATTTTATTCATTTGTTTTCTTTATAATATTTGTAGTGTTCTCTGCACATTGGTTTGTAGAGTTCATCGGCTCCAACTTTTATTAATTCATCATTATAGGATGCGACATTATCGCCTATAAATCTTTGTGTCATAGGCGCTGGTTTTTTGCATAATAGTCCATTTTCTTCTTCATATTGGCATGATGCAACACCATAATCTACTTTGTCTGGAACTAGATTTAACAAGTCAATCATTGTTTTTCTGGAATTTTTAAATTTGAAAAATTTGTTTCTGAAATCATATAATAATCCTGATGCAATAACAATTCTTTCTTCATTCTTAATCCATTTTTTACAATAATCAAGGATTTTTCCGTCTAAAAATTGTATCTCATCAATACCGATAACTTTTATTTTTTTATTTATTTCTTTTTCTTTAGAGTGCAGGTATTTTGAAAGTTCACTAGAATTATTTATCATCACACAATCCATTCCTAATTGGTCATGTGTTTGTATTTGGCTTTTTGTTCCATATCTTGCATCTATTGTTGGCTTAAAAAGTAAAAAATTGTAGTGTGTTCTATGTTCTATTTCTTTTAGTCTAAGTATTAGTTTTGTAGATTTTCCACTAAACATAGTTCCTAGGATTAATTCAAGGCTACCTTCTGGTTCAATCATTTATTACTTGACCTCCAATATCTCAAGTCATTTATGGATGTGAATACATCAATATTTAGGTCTAGTGCAAGTTTCCTTTCATTGTTAGTTCCTTTTGATGGTGCGATAAAGTAGAATCCATCTGATTTTCTAATATAATCATTTTCTAGAGCTATGCATTCTGCTTCACTAAGACCTAATTTTTCCCAGTTTTGAAGTGCAGAGTGTGGAACGAAAGGTATATATCCTAGTTTTGATATTTCAATACCTGTTTTTACAGCTCTCAGAATGTTTTCATTTTTTTTTATTTCGTTTTTTGCAGTGTATGGTCCTGCAACATATATCAATAGTTTTTCCAGACCAATTGCATAAATACCGTGTTTTTTTTCTCGTTCTTTATATCCTGGAAATTGTAAGCATTTTTCTATTCCTTCGTCAAAATCTTCTATTTCCGGCCAAACATTTTCTATACCTTCATTTATTAGTAATTCTTTTGCAGTATTATAGTGTCGTACATATGGTTTGTTATTTTTATCTTTCATAACTTTAGTTTTTAGAACTTCTCCTGTTGTATCTTTAAAATGTAAAACATCCCATGTTTTTAATTTAGAAAAATCTTTGGATGCATCATTCGGATCAGGGACTCTTATATCGATTATTTTTCTTCCAGGGATTCTTATTTCTTGTAAGTGTTCTGGCCAAATCTTAAATAGCTGATATTCTGTCATTTTTAGAACAAATATTTTATGTCCTTTTTCCCCAGTAAAATGTTTATCAACTAAACTATTTAAATATTACTATTTCAAAATAGATACAAATGAGAATCTTTTTATTTAAGAACTCATTTTCCTTCTTTTATGAGATTTAATGCACTGTTAAATTTACAAAAGAAACTTGTAGAAATAGCTTTTGAAACAAGAGAAAAAGCAAGAGTTTCATACTCAGGATACAAAGTTGGTGCAGCAGTAATGACTGAAAATAAAGAAATATTTTCAGGATTTAATCTGGAAAATATAACTTATATTGTTCCTCACGCAGAAGAACAAGCCATACGATTAGCAAAAGAAGCAGGTCATAATAAAATTATTTCTTTAGTAGTATATACAAATTCTCAAATCCCGCCTTTTCCTTGCGGCCATTGTAGACAAATAATAGCTGATAGCAGTCTTTTATATGATATGAATCCGAACATCATTGCAGGAAACGACAAAGATGTTTTTTCGATAGAAAAAATATCAACAATTTTACCAAGATACAATAATTTTTCTAAAAAAAAAATATTGGTTCAAGTTAGAACTGATAAAAACAGATATACATCTGCATTTACAGAAAGACAAGCGTTGGAGCTATCTTTAAAAAAATGTTATATGTCTGATAATGAGAAGATATTATCTGTACTTTATTTTTCAGATTCAAAAAAACCTTTATTTCCCAGCGGGTTTAATAGACAACTATTAGCAGAAATAGAGAAAGAACAAAATGAAAAAATAGAGGTCATTGCCAAGACTGCAAGTGGTTTAGAAGAAAGAATGTTTGTTTCAGAACTTTTACCTTTTTCTTTTGGTGTGGAGTCTTTAAATAATACATAAATATTCTGATGGTATTATAAAAAATTAACAATTTAAAATTTTAATTTTTGAAACTTCTCTTTTTTTAAGAACTCAAAAAGTTCATCTTCAGATATAAATGCTTTATCACATTGTTTTTGTTCAAAAGGACCATAACCCATTGGAAATATTCCATAAACAGTTTTACAATTTTCATCCCCTTCTTTAATCTCACTTGAGCCGCCTTGTGTAAATACTGGTTCTGCAACAAAGGTTATAACATAGTCAACTTGGTCGATAAACCAATCAAGATCTCTTATAGTTGTTTGTCCTGCTTGAACAATATTAAAGTTCGAGTCAAGTTCAACACTTCTAGGGTTAAAAACCAAAAAATAGTCTTGAAGTTTTTCTGCAAAAATGTCAATTCTTTTTTTACTTTCCTCTTTTTTTAAGTGAGACATTGGAAAACTAACATAAGCCTTTGGAACCTTTGGATAAAACATCAGACCAAAGAGAGTTTTTTTAGCGTGTTTTCTTGGAACAACATAAAAAGGCTTGTTTTTACACTGAGCAATTATTTGTGTTGTTAAAACTTCAACATTTTGCCAAAAAAGTATTTCTTCAATAGATAATTTTTGTCCTTTCCATTGTTTTGTTGCACTTAATCGTTTTTTTATATCTACTTCATAATCAATTATCGTTACAAACATATCAGGGTTAATATTATCAATATAATGCCAGTTTATAGCGTTTTCAAAAACTTTTTTCCAAAAGAAAGTTGCATGACAATCAATAATTGCGTTTTTTTCACTTTTCATTTGAGCTTTTATCCTTTCAAATATAGCGCCACTTGCAAGCTTTCTAACATCTTTTGGACAATTAAGTATTTTTGAAGCATCATAATTTAATTGATTTTCTTTATTAAAATAATCAATCAATAATTCACCAACAGAATAAACAGTTAAGTCTTCACCTTTCTTTTTTGCAAAAGCCTTAGTTTCATTAAGGTAATTTGTACTATCACAACCCGAAATTCCTGTTATAAAAACCTTCATTTTTTTAATACCTCAGTCATTTTATTTGAAAAAAGTTTTATTTTAGTGTGTTAGTAAAGAAAAAAGCTATATAAAACTTGTTTTTTTTGTTTTTTTAAATTCGTTCTTTTTAAAACAAAATTTTTTTATACTAGTATAACTTCTTAAAATATATGAGTGTTGCAAAAAATTTAGAATCAATAAATTCAATTATAGGTTCAGGTGTAAAGCTTGTTGTTGTGACAAAGAATCGTTCAATAAGAGAAATAAACCAAGCAATATTTCTTGGAGTGAAAGATATTGGTGAGAATAAAGTTTCTGAAGCAAAAGAAAAAAAGATGCAGATAATAACAAAAAAAGTAAACTGGCACATGATAGGTCATTTACAAAGAAACAAAGTAAAAGACGCAATCAATATTTTTGATATGATACAAAGTGTTGATTCGCTTAAACTCGCAAAGAAAATAGATTTTTGGTGCAAGTTAAAAAACAAAGTCATGTCTATTTTAGTCCAAGTAAATATTGGTCGTGAGCCACAGAAATATGGAATAAGACCAGAAGATGTTTTTTCTTTCCTAAAAGAACTTTCAAAACTAAAAAACATAAAAGTGTTAGGGTTTATGGCAACAACGCCATTTATAGAATCAGAAAAAGTGAGGCATTATTTTAAAGAGTTGAAAATGTTGTTTAATCAAGCAAAGGAAAGAAAGATTCCTTTGATTGAAATGAAGTATTTAAGTATGGGCATGACAAATGATTTCGAAGTTGCAATAAAAGAAGGATCAAACATGGTTAGAATTGGAACGGGTGTTTTTAAAAAGTAAGTTTTTCATTTTTGTACCTATAAAAGTATTATTATAACAGTTTTCTTTTAAAGAACAAGTTTTGCATTTGTTTTTGTTTTCACAAAAATCAGGGATTTTTTTCTCATCAAATAATCTTTTAATTGAGTCACGTGTTTCTAAAACATGATTTCTTAAAAAAGGATTAATCGGAACAGGCCTAATTATGTCATGATCAATGTAGTTTACGAATCCATCACCGACAACTTCACCCATATCTTCAAGAATCATGATATATGCGCAAACCTGTAATTTTTGTCCAGACCAAACACCTGTACTTGGCGCAGAACCATTTTTTATATCTATAGGAATAATTCTATCAGGATAAATTTTTATCTGATCAATAACACCCTTTAATCCTAGGTTTTCAGATTCAACATCATACTTGCTTTTTATTTTTGGTGAAAGCAAATTCCAAAGTGACTCACCATAAACTTCATTTTTTGCAATGAACTCAAATAAATTTTCACAACGAGTTTTTGCCTCCCGTAAAACAACCGGCCAAAGAGATTTGAAAGTGTCTATTAAAGAAATATTAACCTCTAACAATTTTGGCTTGTAAATTGAGATTGCACTTCTTAAAATATCTGCATATTTGTCTTTGTATAAATCACGTACTTGACTGTATGCAGGTCTTTTTTTAATAGATGTAACTATTTCTTCTTCTTTATCATTTATAAGCTTTAAAACTTCGTGCTTAACATCAATTTTTATAACTGTTTTATCAGAAGCAGATTCAAGTTTTAAGACTCGTTCTAAAAAAAGTTTTCTTGGACAAAATTCATATGATGAAAGGAATGAAACAGGAATCATAATAAAAAAACTGTTTTTTTATTTAAAAAGGTTTATCTAAAACAAGCTAAAAATGAGACATTGTTTACTTATCGACAAAAAGCAGCACAATTAATAGGAACATCTGATTAGATGTGACTATTAGTAAACAATGTCAAAAATGAAAACAATTAAATAAAAGACAAACACCATTTTTGTTTTATGCACATAAAACAGTTGCAGAAAATCCTTCAAAAAAGACATCTCGATGTAGCCCTAATTTTTAGTAAAGATCCTTCATTCTTTTACTTTGTTCAAGAAGAATCTTCGGGAGCATTATTAGTTTTTCCTTTTGAAGAGCCTCTGTTATGTATTAACAAAATAGAAGAAGTTGCAACAAAAATAAATACTTTTTTTTGTTCAGATTATCGTGTACATTTGAAACAAATACTTTTAGAAAAACAAATTAAAAAAATAGGGTTAAATTATTTTTCTGAATCAATAAATACCTTTAATGAGTTTAAATTATCTTATGAACTCACAGATATTAGTGAGAATCTTTTTTTTATGCGGAAAACAAAGAACTCTTATGAATTATCATGTATAAAAAAGGCGTGCAAAAAAACAGAGCAAATACTTTCTAAAATAATTAATAATTTTACATTTAAATCAGAAGGTGAAATAAAGAGATTTATTAAGATTGAAGCAATAAAAAATAATTGTGAACTTTCATTCGAACCAATTGTTGCATCAGGAGCGAATGCTCAAATCCCCCATTATAAAAAATCAACAAAATTGAACAAAGGCTTTTTAATAATTGATCTTGGTTTGAAATATAAGGGTTACTGTTCAGATATCACAAGAACGTTCTATTTAGGTGTGCCATCAGTAAAGGAAAAACAACTGTATGAAACAATTCTTAAAATTCAAAAAAAGATAATAAAAAGTATAAAACCAGGTATTAAAACTGCTGATTTAGAAAAAAAAGCAAGGGTTATGATGAAATCAGATAGTAAGTATTTTGTACATAATTTAGGTCATGGTTTAGGGGTAGAGATTCATGAATTGCCAAGATTAAATTTGAAATCAGATGATATTTTACGAACAGGAATGATTATAACTATAGAACCAGGATATTACAATACACAAGGTATAAGAATAGAAGATGATGTTTTAGTAACAAATAATGGTGCGCAATTGCTAACAATGTTTCCTAAAAAATTAAAGGTGCTGTCATACTAAAGTTTTAAAAAGTGAGACTGATTTACACATAAAATGGCCTCAGAAGACAACCTAAAAAAAGCGATGTTTTCATATACAGAAAATCATAATGAACTAGAAGAAGAAAACAAACTTTTAAAAGAAACAGTTTCTCAATTAAGGTCTGAAGTTGAGAGATTTAGAAGTCCTGCGCTTCTTGTTGCAGAGGTTTTTGAAGTAATTAATGATACTGCAATTATTCAGCTTTCAAACGGAAATAAATTTTTAGTGGAAGTATCTTCTTCTGTTAAAAATTTACGAGCAGGAGATGGTGTTATTGTAGAACAAAAAAATCTTACAGTTGTTGATAAAATAAAATCAACAAAAAAATTTAATGTTCAAAGTTTTGTAATAGTTGAAAAACCAACCACCACATGGAAAGATATTGGTGGTTTATCTGAACAAATTGAAGAGATAAAAGAAGTAATTGAACTTCCTTTAAAAAAACCCGAGTTATTTAAAAAAGTTGGTATTCAACCACCTAAAGGAATTCTTCTTCACGGACCTCCTGGTACAGGAAAAACAATCCTTGCAAAAGCTGTTGCTTCATCAACAAATTCAACATTTATTGAGGTAGTTGCATCAGAACTAGTTCAAAAATTTATAGGCGAAGGTGCAAAGCTTGTAAAAGAAATGTTTGAATTGGCAAAAGAAAAAGCACCATCAATAATATTCATTGATGAAATAGATGCATTAGCCTCCAAAAGGATAGATGTGGGTACTTCTGGTGAAAGAGAAGTTCAGAGAACTTTTATGCAATTATTGGCAGAAATTGATGGTTTTAAACCACTTGGAAATGTTAAAATTATAGGTTGTACTAATCGAAAGGACATATTAGATCCTGCAATAATTCGACCAGGAAGACTTGACAGATTAATTGAAGTTCCCATATCAAACGAAGAAGGACTGCTTGAAATATTTAAAATTCACACCAGAAAGATGTCCCTTAATAAAAATATTAACATTAAGAAATTAATGAAGGAAATAAAAGAGTTTTCCGGAGCAGAGATAAAGGCTTTGTGCACGGAAGCAGGATATTTCGCTATAAGAAAGAATAAAACAATAATTGAAGAAGATGACTTTAAAAAGGCGGTGATTAAAGTTAAAAAGAAAGAAGAGTTTTTTGGAAATGATTATCTTCGTATGTTTGGATGATAATTAAAACTGTTTTTGTTAATTTTCACTATTTTTTTAATTTTTTTCTAAAGATTTTTAAACAATGAGAGTATAGTTTTGTTTGCGTGCAATGAAGATGTGAACACCCACAGAGGCTATGCCAATGATGAACGGAAGTAACTCCTGAGCACGTTTTTTTTAGAATTTTTTTAAAATCAAGAAAAGGATTTATAAAACAGATTTTATTTCTTATATTTTATGATTGAAAAAACAGATCAACTGTTAAGTAAATTATTTCCTGATAAGAAAAACAAGTCATCAGACATACACATACCAACATCTGAAGAACTTGTCAAATTGCACTTGTTAGATGTTGAACTGCAAAAGCAGATGCAACAAACTAAAACTACTTCTATACTTGAGCACATCCTGACTTATGCATCGCAGAAAGGATATTTGCTTCATGGTTCATATGCGGATATTCCTCAAATTGATCCTCGACTGGAATTGTTGGATTGTAATGTTCCTAAAGAAAAACAGATTGCAGTTGTGAATGCAACTTCTTGTCCGGCTATCGCTTTGTTTTGGGCAACTATTAATAAAAACAAACTCATAAAAGAATATGGTCGTAAAGGAATGATTGTTTATGATGCAGACGAAAAAAGGTTTTCTGTGTCTCCAGAAGTGTTTAACACTAGAAGTGATGGATATGTTTATATTGTTCCAAATGACCATTTTTTTGAAGTTAAAAAGGCCGAATACAAGTTTCAATCGTATAATTCCGTGCAACCAGTTGCAAAAATTCCTGTAGTAAAAGATGTTGATTTTAAATATCAATTAGGAATTATATTTCCTAAATTAAGGAAGAGATAAATGATTTATTATTTATTCTGAATACTTTTTGTTATTTGGTTGCGTATAATTAAAAGATTTATAAACAAAATATTCTTTCTTTTTTTTATGGTAAAAATTGTTGGTTTCGGACAAACTTTAGAAACAAAGACAGAAAAGATTAGTGAATTAAGCATTGATGAACTTAAAAATGAGATGTGGAGTTTGGCAAAAAAAGATTCTAACGTCTTAAAAGATATCCATACAATACCTGTTTTTAGTTACGGAAATCATGCCAGATATAATTCTATTTATAGAGAAGGAAAAAAAAGAGCCATCAATTTTGAAATAGCTAATATTTATCTTAAATCTTTATTCTTAGAATGATTTGTTTATTCAAACAAATAAATCTTTTATCTTGGATTTTTGAAGAGATATAATAATTAGTATTGCAATAGTAATTCTAACAATAACACCAAACAACATGGCTGTTCGCATTAAGATTGATAAATCCATAATTATAGATGCAATCATTAACAAGATTGTGATAATTCTTGCTTTGTTCAATAAAAAAATTAATCCAATTCCAACTAAGAAAAAACCTATAAAAAGCATTATTCCTAAGATATTTATGAGCTTAGAATAGCTTTGTAACAAAACAAGTGAAGAAACTGCAATTAGGAAAACAAAAAAGATTATTATTTTAAGACTAAAAGGTTTTTTTATAGAAAGATTTTTCATTAATCCTTTTTTTGGAGTTATAGATTTTTTTTTTTTTTTTTTTCTAAACAAGCAAAGCATACAGACTTATCATCTATTTCAACATAGTCTCCTTGAACAACAGTTATTCCGCATTTTGAACAATTAACCATTAATCTTATTCTCGCTTTATGTTCTTTATAAATTTTTTTATTTGTTTTTTTGAGTAGTTATTTTAAAATCCAAACAGACCCGATATTTTCCAGGGCTGTATTGTCCACATTTTACAAAATTTAACACTTTGTATTTCACATTGTTTTTGTCGCAAGCAGTTTTCACTTTTTCTTCGCATTTGTCAAATTCTGTTTCATGCAAGAAGTCATAAAAATGAATTATTGTGCCTTTCTTTACAACCTTTAATGCAGTTGGTAAAAAATCTTCTGCAGATTTTGGAAGCGGCATTAAAATTCTGTCAAACTTTCTGTGTGAATGTTCAATTTTTAAATAGCTATGTACCATTTCTTTTGGTTTTTTCTCATTTTTGCTACAAACTTCTGTAACACCAAAATTGACATAAGGAAGCACTTTTGAAAAATCAATATAACCAGTTCCAATTTCACACGAATGGGTTTTGTAATCATGATCATTCAAGTGAAAATATGTGTTGAAGTGTTTTCTTATTTTTTTAATATGATTTTCTATTTTTGCATTGTCTTGATAAGTAATGAATAAATGACAAGTATCAATACACATATTTTTTATTCCGGCTTTTTTTCCTATTCGAATAATATTGTTCGCTTTAGTGAATAACCCAAAAGTCACATTTTCAAAATAGAAATAATCAAACCAAGGTTCTAATAGTTTAATGTGTTCAACAAGCATTTCTTCATCTTCTGCGACACCTATGTTTTGAGTTGGATGAATTATTGCTTTAAGGTGATATTTCTTGCAAAGACCACCAAGAGTTTTAAACATTTGAAGTTCTGTTTTAATATCTTTTTGTCCTAAAGAATAATTTTTTCCGTTATGTTTAAAGAGCATGTGTAAAACTACTTGTATTCCTTTTGATTGTAATTTCTGAATTGTTTTTTCGAGTTTTTCTCTTTTTTTATTTTCAAATAAATCATCATCAAAGAGATGAAACTCCATTAAAACAGGATGATGTACAAGCCTTTTTTGCATTTCATCATCTTTATCTGCAGACTTCAAACCCACAAGATAATGAAATATTTTTGGAACAACCTTTTTTACGTCACCATTAACATTTATAACATTATGAAGTTTATTGAGTTTCACGTTTTCATCTGCGTATTTATGTCCAAGAGGATTTATTTCAATTCCAAATACGTTTCTTGCAAGAGTGTTTTTTGATAAAACACAAGTGTAAGGTCCACATCCGGAAAACATAACAAGAATATCTTCACCTTCTTTTACTTGTTTTGCAATTCTTTTTCTCTCACTTGAAAGTCTAGCACTAAAATAAACCTTTTCAACATCAACTTTTATTTTAACACCATTTTCTTTATGAATTGTTTCTTTAGTGTTTTCTCCTGCAAGAAATTTCAGTTTTTGAGTTCTAAAAATCCCTTTATGTTGTCCAACTTTTTTTAAAATAGTTTTTAAATTCTTATTGGATTTTAGAAGTGTTTTCGTAATTAATTCTTCTTTTTTTTCAAGGATTTCTGGAATCTCTAAAATAGCAATAGTTCCAACCACATCATGAGCAGTTATTAGTTTTGAAAACTCATTTTTTGTTAAAGATTTTTTTAACAAATCAATCCATGAGTTTTTGTCTTTTTTTATGAAGTTTTTTTTTACAAATTCAACTTCTTCAAATTCAAACTTTTTTTTAACAGGAAAAATAATGTGCGTTTCATTGTTTATAGGTTTATAATCAAAATCTAAAAGATTTTTTTTTAAAATGAATCTTTTTAATTTCTCGGCTTTTTTTAATGATATTTTTGCTCCAATCATTTTAGTGTTATATTAGTATAAAAACTGCCCCCCAAAGCATTATAATACAGGAAAGAACTTTTATTAAAAGATTTTTTTCATGAAAAAGTTTTCCACCGATGATAGTTGTAAATAAATTAGATGTTCTTTTAATTGGAATAATTAATGAAATTGCAGCTCCGGGAATAGATACTGCCAGCAAGTAAAATATATGTCCGAAAAATGCGAAAACAGCAGTTATTGTCAAGAGTCGAAAATCTTTTTTTAAATCACCTATGATTTCTCCAAATCCATGTTGATAGGTTTCGAGTGCAACAAAATTTATCATCTTAAATATTGTTAATAAGAAAAAGTAACTTAAAAAATTGGTGTAATTTGAAACTATGAATTTATCGAGGGTTGCCGTAATACTAAAAATAATCATTGCAAAAAACAAAAAATGTATTATTTTTGATTTTAAAAAAATTCTTATTGGTTCAAAAAAGCCTTTATTATTAACACCCACTTCTAAAGAATATGTTCCCAATACTAAGAGAAACACACCAAAATATTGTCGGGGACTTGGAACCTCTCCTAGAATAAAAAATGCTATTATTAAAAGAAATAATGGGCTCATATTCATAAGTGGTGCTATTGTTGAAACCTCTCCATGTCGTAAGCTTTTAAGATAAAATAAAACCCCTGCTGTAGTTATAAGTGATGTGAAATACACCAAAATAAAAACACTCCAATGAAGCTTTAAATTAATAAATGGAATTAGAAAAAGACAGAGAAAAAACATTATAACTCCTCTACTTGCAGAAAATTCTAATGCGTGTTCGTGCGTTAATATTTTTTTATTAAATATTGATAGTACTGCTGTGAACACCGCTGAAACTAAAACATATATGAACCACTCCACTTGTTTTTACCTCTTAAAAAAAATCCCCTAAACCCTTTTGAGTTTTATCCGGTCTCCCTTTTAATAATTTATTCATAGTACTTTCAATTCTTTCAAGTCCAAAGTCATGTTTATGCACTAACAAATCAACAACTGCATCTTTATCAGGCGTTTGCCATTCTAACAAATAATCATCAGTTGTTTTCATATGTTTTATGGTGTAAAAAACTTCAGTCCAGGGAATATCAAAATATTTATCCCATTCTACTTCTTCAAAAATTTCATCATAGTTATTTCCATGAAGTTTTACGAGTCCTAAGGCTTTTTTTGGACCAATTCCTTTTACTCCGCCAATATTGTAGTCTGTTCCTGAAAGCAAAGCAATAATTATTAGTTGCTCCTGTGTTATGCCAAGGTTGTTCAGTGTTTCAGCAAGGTTTATTATTTCAGGATTTATGGTTCTGTAAGTTAATTGGTTTGTGGCTTTTCTTTTACCAGATATTGTTAAGTTCTTAATAATCCTTGAAGCTTTGAATAATAATGCATCCGCGTCTTGACTAACAATTGCATAGCAATCCCCTTTTTCCACCATATATGACGCTTGAGCTTCTCCTTCGCTTGGAGCGTTTACAACAACGATTCCTAAAGCTTTCAAAAGTTTTTTTGCTTCCACTATCATTTCAGTAGTCAAAACAGATGTTCTAGAGGCATATTTATTCATTGATTCAATATCTTCTGCTTGTTTTGCTTCTTCATATTTGTCTTTTGCTTCAATCTTTAGTTTTTTTCTTCTCTCACGTTCTTTTGTTTTTAAATCAGGGACAATCCCGTCAAAAACAAAGGCCAATTTTACACCTTCAAGCATTAGTTTTGTAACCCTGCTAAAAAGACCCGTTAAGTGACTTGTAACTTGTCCTTTTGAATCTGTTAAAAGAGAACCATCTCTTTGTCTGATTGTTGATAAAAACTGATAAAGCATATTAAATGCATCTACAGCGAGAGTTTTCCCTTTTAAATCTTGAATAGAAATTTCTTTTGATGTTATTAGACTTGTTATTGGCGTGCCCATTTTTTTAGATTTGTTTTACTATTAATCCTTTAAAATCCTTTTCAAGTTTTTCCATTGCTTTTGTTGTAACTTCACCTGTTGTTATGAATAGAATGGGTGATTTTTTCATTTGACCTTGAATGTATGCGGAGCTTAGGTCTCCATCACCACATTTTTTCTTGTTTTTTGCCTTGCAAAAATATTCAACTTTTCCTAAACTAGTTGGTATTTGAAGTAGTAGTTCAATATCACTATTTTTTCGAATGATATTGGTTTCTAAGATGACAATATTTTTTTCATCAAAATATCTTGTTAACTTTTTATAGAAAAAATCATTAATTTCGTTTGTTTTTTGTGTTTCTTTAACAACTGTTTTCTCTTCTTGTTTTTCACTTTCTTCTGGAACTTGTTTTGGTCTTTCTTTTTCTTCATGTTTTATGTCTTTTTCGCTTGAGAAAAAACCCCTAATTCTTCTTTCAACTTCATCTTTTTGGGAAAGATACCATTTCCAAAAAACCTCTTTTTCACCTTTAACATTTACTTCTAAGGGTTTTGCAAAGTCTTTTATTTGTCTTAAACCAACTCTTGTAAGCAGGTCTTGATCTTTATCACGTAGAACAATTTTTTGTCTTAACAAATCAAATGTGCGTTGATCTTTTTCATTAAGATGTTTTTTAAGTTCTAAAAGCTTATATTCTTGTCCTGATGTATAATATGCGGGCGTTCCGCCTATTTTGGTGTGAGAAATTTTTATTAGTTTATCAGTTGAAAGTTCTGAAAGAATAGCACTTATAAGAAATGTGTCTCCTCCGATAATTTTCTTAATATCATTCGGTATAACAGGACCTTTATCCTTTACTATTTTTAGAATTTCTTCTTTTAAAGCCATATATTATGTTTTTAGTATTGCAATGTTTTAAAAAGTTTCGTTTAAGGTCTAAGCCACTTGATTTCCCAGTAAGTAACATCACCCTCATCATCAACAACACCCATCATCAATCTTTTTTTTGTTGAATGTGCAACCCTGTTTTTTGCAGCAAATTCATACCAAGTCAAAGTTGATCCTTCATGAACAGGATAAATAATCCACCGTGCATGATCTTCACCAGGTTTTATACCTCTATCATAAACTCTGAAATCAGCTCCAAACTTAAGAGCTGTTTTTACAACGTATCCTCTTGTTCTCATATCTTTAAAAACACAATATCTTATCCAAAAGTTAGGTTCGATTTTATTTGCTCTTTTTAAGAAACCTTGAAAATTCATTTCTTTGTTTCTGCCGTCTAAAATTAGCATTTTTCCTTTGTCCATCAGGTAGAGTGCTTCTTGAAGTGATAATTGGACTTTTCCATCGTCAAGAATTTTTCCGTAACAACTTTGGTTAAAAAGTTCTCTTGCAGAATCATTATCTTCTGTAATAACTCTTTCTCGGGCAAAAAAAGCCTTTGGTTTTTCTTTTTTTGACTCTTCCTTTTTAATTATGTTAGGTGCTTTTTTCTCTTTTTTTTTATCTGCAACAATCTTAACAGCGGTTTTTGTTTTCTTATTTATTATTGTTTTTGTTGATGTCTTTTTAGGCATGTACTTCCTAAACAAGGGTTTATTTATATACTTTTCTCATGCAAACCCTTATAAACTATTATTCTTTCTTAAAGGGCATGGAATTAGTTTTTTTAGGCACCAGTTGTATGGTTCCGACAAAAGAAAGAAATGTACAAGGTATTTTTCTTAGTTATAAAAATGAAGGAATTTTAATTGATTGCGGAGAAGGAACTCAAAGACAGATGAATATTGCCGGAATAAACCGAAATAAGGTTACAAAAATTCTCATTAGTCATTGGCATGGTGATCATGTTGCTGGTTTAATTGGACTAATACAAACAATGGGAAATACTGATAATCCTTCCACACTTGAAGTTTATGGTCCAAAAGGAACAAAAGAAAAAATGAATCATATCTTGAATACTTGTGATTTTGATTTGAGAATTGATCTACAAATTTTTGAATTAGATCCCAAATCTGTTGAAGTATTTATTGACAAAAAAGATTATCAAATTGAATGTGCATATTTAGATCATACAACTCCTTGTTTAGGGTATTCATTTGTTGAGAAAGACAGGCGAAAAATAAATCTTTCAAAGATCAAAAGTCTAGGAATACCCGAAGGTCCTGTTCTTGGTAAAATACAGGAAGGAAAATCAATTGTTTTAAATGGAAAGAAAATAAGTCCTAATGATGTATCAAGAGTGGAAAAAGGGAAAAAAATAACATTCATATTAGACAGTGTTCTTTGTGAAAATTGTTATAGTCTTTCTGAAAATGCAGACATTTTGATCTCTGAAGCTTGTTATCTTCCAGATCTTCAAGAAAAAGCTGATTTTTACAAGCACATGACAACAAAGCAAGCAGCTCTTATTGCAAGTAAGTCAGGAGTAAAAAAACTCATTTTAACTCATTTTTCACAAAGGTATAAAACTGTTGAAAAGTTAGAAAAAGATGCAAAAGATTATTTTGAAGATTCTATTTGTGCTTACGACTTTATGAAGATAAAACTTTAATTTTATGTACAGTTTTTTTCTATCTTGAAGCAAGTTTTATATCTTCTGACTTTATGGTTTTTCTTCCTGCGTGCATTGCAAGTTTTAGAGCGGATTCAGATATTTCAAGCCCTACATCTTCAAGAAATTCTCTAAGAGTTTCTTTTGCATCTTCAGAAACCCTTTTTGCACCAGCTTTTTTCATAAGTCGTTCCATTGCTGCAAGCGCAATAGTTTTTTTTGTAGCCATTATTGTTTCACCAAAGGTGTTCAAAATCTTATTATTTAAATTTTTATTGGAAAAACTTTTATATATTTAACTAGTTATCCTTTTTATGAGCATATCTCATAGTCGAAGAAAAAGCAAAGGCACAGCTGCTGAGAGAGAACTAATTCACAAGTTTTGGTCTGTTGGTTGGGCTGCTGTAAGGGTTGCAGGCTCTGGTTCGAGTCAGTTTCCAAGTCCTGATCTTCTCGTTGGAAATAACATTAGAAAGATAGCTTTGGAAGTAAAAGCAACAAAGGATGCTAAAAAATATTTTCCAAAAGAAGAAATAAACAACTTAAAATATTTTTCTGAAAAATTTGGTGCTGAGCCATGGGTTGTAATAAAATGGGACAGAGAACAATTCTTTTTTATAAGCCTTGATGATTTGGAAGAAACTGCAGCGTCATTTGTTGCAAGCCTTGATATGGCTAAAATTAAAGGTCTTTCTTTTGAAGATCTTACAACTTTTTAAGAATAAATTTATAAAATAACTTATTCAATTCTTTATATATGAGTTTAAAGTCAAATATTTGGAAGGTTTATTTATTTGAATTTTTTGTAAGTATGCATTTTATCAGTGCAGTTCTAATCCCTTTTTTTACTGAATGGGGTAATATTTCTTTTTCTAAAATAATGATTCTTCAATCATGGTTTATGCTTTGGATATTTATTTTTGAAATTCCTACAGGTGCGATTGCAGATTTTTTAGGAAGAAAAAAATCAATGATTATTGGAGCAGGGGCAAATGTTATTGCAGTATTGATTTATTCTATAACTCCAAACTATTTTCTATTTTTGATTGGTGAAATATTTTTTGCTTTGTCAGTTTCTTTAATATCAGGATCTAAAGAAGCATTAATATATGATACTTTAAAAAAGAATAATTTAACTAAAGATTCAAAAAGTGTTTTTGGTAGATCTGAAAGTTTTCATCTTACAGGAATTCTTGTAGGTGCACCTATTGGGAGTTTTATTGCTTTCTTTTTAGGAGTACGTTATCCTATGATGCTGATGTCCATACCTTTCATGATTGCTTTTGTCATAGGATTTACTTTTAAAGAACCAAAAATCCATTTAAAACAAGAAAAGAAAAATTATTTTGTTATCTTAAAGTCTGGCGTTAAATTTTTTTATAAACACAAAATCCTTAAAATTCTAGCATTAGATATGGTGGTTATATCTTCAATAGCATATCTCATGATTTGGCTTTATCAACCATTGCTTATGAGATCTGGTTGTTCTATGGCTTTATTTGGATTTGTTCATGCAGCTTTTGTTATAGGAGAAATAGTTGTTATGAATAATTATATTTTTTTAGAAAAATTATTTGGCTCAAAAAAAAGAGTTATCTTTTTAAGTTCAATAATCACTGGTTTAATGTTTATTCTTGCAGGATTAACAACTTTTTTACCTTTGGTTTTACTTGCAATAATTGTTTCGATGAGTTTTGGACTTACAAGAAGACCTCTTTTGATTAGTTATATGAATAAATATATTCCATCTCATAACAGGGCAACTGTTCTTTCCGCTATTTCTATGCTGAGAAGAATTTTAATCATTGTTTTTAATCCAATTATAGGTTTTTTTGTTGATAAATCCTTGAATTATGCATTGATAATTTTAGGTTTAATAGCAATAACTTTTGCTGTTTTTTCAAAGGTTGAAGAAGAACACTTGATAGATTAGTGTTTTATTACTTTAAGAATGATAAAACAGTCATTTTCTTAGTATATCTGTAAAAAACACGGCAGCAGCCATTTTTTTAGATGCAAGTTTTTTCCCTGTTTGGAAAGCAGCCATCGGATAATATTCTTTTCGGATTGCGTCTCTGTTATCAGGAATCGTTTCCAAAACTTTATATTTACTATCTTTATTGTACATAAGAAATGCGTGATATCCTTTCTTCTTTTTGTTCTCAAACTCTAATATAGTGTATCCTATTACAAAAACAACATCATCCCTAAACTCTTGGTTAGCTTCTGTCAGATTTAGGAATGCAGCATAAGTATATTTAGAATAATGGACACAAGAAGGATTGCTGGTTCCATGAAGGATTAACTTGTTTAACCAGGTTCCTTGTTCCAGACTGTTGACTGCAATATCATTTGCTATTGTTAGGCATTCTTCTAGATTTGTATAAGGAATTGTTTGAGAATTAAAATCATTAAATCTTTTTCTGGCTTTGCAGATTTTGTGTTCTAAGACCTGTCCAAGCAAATATTTGTTCATAAAACGTCAGAAATCAAAAGTTATATTTAAAAGTATATTTGATTTAATACATTTTGTGCAGGTTTGAAGCTATAAGCAATGTTTTCATCAAAATATCCACATCTTATATTTTCAATAGGGACGCCTGTTCTTTTGCTAAGCATTAAAGCATAGAAATATACTTGTGTTGCAGCATATTTTTCTTTCTGAGCGTTTGGTTTATAATCCCAAATCCATATTTTTTCATCGTCTTCTATTCGTAGTACATCAATATGTCCTGATAATGGTTGAGTTGTCTTAAAGATTTTTTCGAAATCATCGTATTCTTCTTTAAAAAGCCAGATGGGTATTTCCATGCTAATAGTATTCTTGTCAAATTGTAGCATAAACATTTGTACTTTAGAATGAGATGTTTTATATTGGGGCATGTTTTTTAGTCCTTGCATGCAGAGTGTACTAACTTCATGATTGAACTCTTCTTTTAAACTAACATTAATTGGAAATTTAAGAGCGCTGCTTCTTGGTCCTTCTTCAAAATGCTCACCAGGACAGTTTTCAAATGTTTTGTATAAGAAATCTTTTAGTTTTGTATGGTTATTTTTACATAGAACTCTTGCTTTTTCAGAGTGAATACGAAAATGGTAATACCAACCGTGCTTTAAAGATACATGTTTTATCATAAGTCATCGCTGCGAAGAATTCTTAATAAAAAAATAAAAAAAGTTATTTTGTTCTTTTCTTACTGCCTTTGATTAATTGCTTTTCTAGTGTTTCAATCTTTTCTTCTTCTTTTTCAATTTTAAATTCTTCTTTTAAAATATGTCTCGCAAGGCTTTCTATGTTTAAGTCCATTCTCGCAATTCTTCGCTCCATTAAGACAAGCACTCGAAGACTGTAAACTATCGCTGCTAGTGTTCCAATGATTATTGCCAGTATAACTGAATCTATCGCCATTTTTATGGTCACCTCTTTATTTTAAATACTATATCTCTTTTTCATATATATATTTTTCGTTGTTATCCCTAAGCGAAAGTTATATAAATATGAATGATTTTAATATTTTATAATAATTGGAAGGTGGTAGTATGCTTAAAATGAAAAAAATATCTGAAGCGTATGATATGCGTGTATTTACAGATACTGGTGACTATTTTGGAGATATTGAAGAAGCAATTCTTACCAACAGCAAAGTTTTTGGTTGGAGAGTTAAAGCCACTAAAAGTTCATTTTTAAACAAAGTTTTAGGTTCTGCAAAAGGAGTTATTGTTCCCCACCAACTTGTTAAAAGCATTGGCGACATAATGATTATTAGCAAGTCAGCAGTACCTGCTTACAGCTCAGAAGAATAAAGGCTTTTTCTTGTTATTTTTGTTGATTTTTAAGAAAATTATTAAAACATCATTTCATTGATAAAACTATGAAAAAATTTACAGCCTCAATATTTTTGTTGGCAATATTTTTATTTGCTCTTTTTTTAAGGCTTTTTTTTGCTTTTCAAAGTCCCGAATTTTCTTATGATTCTTATTTTGTTTTAAGGCAGGTGGAGCATATTAAGGAAACTGGGCGACCTATTTTTTCAGATTCTTTAAGTTTTGGTGGGCGAGTCTTTATCTTTCCCCCGCTATTTTATTATATTCTTTCACTTTTTAGTTTTGTTTTTAGTGTTGAATATGTTGTGAAGATTTTACCGAATGTTTTTTATTCACTCTCAATTTTTGCAGTTTATCTTCTTTCATTTCACATTACAAAAAAAAGGGTAATTTCTCTTCTTGCAGCTTTTTCTTCAGCTTTCATCCCAATATATTTTTTGAACCTAAATAACGTTTCTGTTTATTCTCTAGTTTTACCTTTGTTTTTGTTCATAATTTATTGTGTTTTGAAATCAGAGGATAAGAATTATCTTAATCTTTCTTTATTTCTTTTAATTTTGCTTGTTTTAACCCATTCTTCATCTTTTTTTTTAATATTTGGTTTTTTACTGTTTTTGTTTTTTTTGAAAGTTGAAGGTTTGGTTATAGAAGATAGAGAAATTGAAATCATTCTTTTTTCAACATTTCTTATTTTTTGGTTTAATTTTGTGCTTTTTAAACAAGCATTATTCGTGCATGGGCCTTTTGTGATTTGGCAAAATATTCCTTTGCAAATTTTGAAAAACTTTTTTTCTGAGTTTAATATTTTAGAAGTTATTTACTATTTAGGTTTTATACCTTTAATATTTGGTTTTTATGCGGTTTTTCATGTTTTTTCTCAGATTAAGAAAAAATCTGTTTTTATGATTGTAGGTTTTGTAACATCATCTTTAATATTATTATGGCTTAAACTAATACGATTTCGTCTTGGTTTGATTTTTCTTGGAGTAATGCTTGTTTTACTTGCAGCCTATTCTTGGAAATTGTTTTATTCTTATCTTCGCAAAACTAAAGTTCCAAAAAATGCAAACGTCTTTCTTATAATTGTATTTATTCTTTTTATCATCTCGTCTTTCATTCCTGCAATTTCACTTGCGAATAATTCTTCTAAATTAGTTCCTTCGGATGAAGAAATAAACGCTCTTTTATGGATTGAAGAAAATACTCCCAAAGACGCTGTTATTCTTTCAAGGCCGGAAGAAGGACATTTAATAACTTATTTTGCTAAAAGAAAAAATGTTTTAGATTCAAATTATTTATTAATAACGGATGCTAATCAACGTTTCATGGATGTTAATATGATTTATAAGGTTCGTTTTAAAATAGAGGTAGTGAGAAAACTAAATAAATATGATGTTGATTACATATACTTCTCTTCAAAATTCGGTCCTGAAACAAAGCTGTTTTATGCAGATTCTAGTGATTGTTTTACATTAGTTTATAATTCTTCTATAAAAGTTTATGAGGTGCATTGCGAAATATGAAAAAAAGATATTCTATGAAAAAGGTATCTGCAATAATTTTCTTTTTAATACTTGTTTTAATAATTCTTCTTCTTCCTTCATTATTTCGGTATATGCAAGAAAAGCCTGTTTTTTTTGATTCTGTTTATTATGATTTGAGAGTTGCAGAAGCCATTAGAGAAAATGGTTTTGTTGTATTTGATGATTTGCAGGAAAGACGTTTTGACATAAACTTATTTCACTATGTTCTATCTTTATTTTCAAATAATAACTTAGTAATACAAATT
Source organism: Nanobdellota archaeon (assembly GCA_018817005.1). GTDB lineage: Archaea > Nanobdellota > Nanobdellia > Woesearchaeales > JAHIUF01. The sequence continues at coordinate 37,235 of JAHIUF010000017.1, read as the reverse complement.
TTTGGATTGTTTTTGGGAATAATAACTATTATTTTTTATTGGCAGTTATTGACTTTTTTTGAAGTAGATTTTGATTCCTCTTTTTTCTCAATTTTAATTTTTATACTTTCACCAATTTTTATTTATTTATTTGCAGTTCTTAGAAGTTCATCATTTTCAATACCCTTAATGCTTATTTCTTTAATCTTATTTTTTAAAGGTAGAAGGGTTCTTTCATCTTTACCTTTACTTTTTATTTCTCTGTTCAACATTCCTCATTTTATTATAACAGTTTTTTTAATGCTTGTTTTTTCTCATGTGAAGAAAAATTATTCAAAGATTTTAATTCCAATAATTATTTCATCTGTTTCTTTAATTATAGCAGTTTTTGCATTTTCCTATAATCCCATTATTATTTTCTTGAAAAATTCGTTTGAAAATGTTTTTACTTCATTTGGTGCAATGATTGGAATTCCAGTATTTGTTTTGTTTTTATCTGTTATCGGATTAATATTTTTGTGGAATAAAAAAAGAGAATTTTTGTTTTTATCACTAACTTTTGTATTGTTTTTATTATTGAGTTTTTTTTCAAAATCAATAATGATTGTCTTTAATTTTTTTATGTGCTTTTTTGCAGGATTTGCATTCAATTTTTTTATGAAAAGAAAATGGGCTGTTGTACTTGTAAGAAAGTTCACTATTCTATTAATTTTTTGTTCTATTATTTTTTCGACATTAGTGTATATTGATGTTTTATCAGAGTCGCAACCTTCAAAAGGACTTTTTAATGCTTTTATTTTTCTAAAGGAACAAAATTTTAATGAAGATTTGGTGTTTACTCATGAATCCTATGGTTTTTTTGTTGAATATTTCTCTTCAAAAGAAACTTTTATTGATGAAAAAAGCAGGTTTCTTAATGATTATGCTGTGTTAGATAATTTTACGCAACAAATTTTTTATTCAAAAGATTTGGACAAAACAAATCTTTTGTTATTAGAAAAAAATATTAGATTTATTCTCATAACTCCTGAAATGAAAGAAGGTTTGGTTTGGAAAAAACCAGATGCAGGTCTTCTTTTTCTTTTAGAAAATAGCGATTCATTTAGTAAGATATATAATCTTGATGGTGTTGAAATATGGGTTCATCCAAAGCAGATTTAAAAAACAGATTAATGGATTTTCTAGTATTCTTATTCATAGTCTTTTTTTTACTTTTAAACATTTTTTTTCTTAAAAGATTTTATATTGTTGGCTGGGATGAATCGGTTTATGTTGGTATGAGTAAATATATTTCTTCTGCAGGTCAAGAAGGGTTGTTTGAATCTTTAAGACCGCCTGCTTATCCTATGACTCTTGCTTTTTTAAGAATAGTTGGGTTTGATTCAGTAATGCATTTTAGGATTCTTTCGTTGTTTTTTTTTGCGGGAGTTCTTTTTTTAACATATAAGATTTCTTCTGTTTTGTTTAATAAAAAAATAGGTTTTTTTTCAATTGTTATTTTAGGTTTTACACCAGTTTTTTTCCAGCATTCATTTCAGCTATTAACAGGTATTCCTTCAACTTTTTTTGCTCTTCTTTCTATTTACTTGCTTTTAAAAAAACGTTTTTTTTCTGCAGGAGTAATGTTTGCTTTAGGCGTTCTTTTTAGATATCCTCAAGGATTGATTCTTTTTGGCATAATTTGTTTTTTTGTGTCTTTGTTTTTTTCATCAAAAAATTATAAACAAATATTTTTTCAAGGATTATTATTTTTTGCAGGTTTATTTTTAATAATATTTACTTTTATCATAATAAATTTATTCATGTATGCTTCTACTTCTGATTCAATTGTTGTTGCAGCTTTTTATCCTTTTTTAAAAGCTTCAGAGCACCAAGCAAATCCTGTGTATGCTTTAGTTTCTTTTTGGGATAATTTGTTATTTTACCCGAAGAACATTTTGTTTTCTAATTTTTCTTATGCTTTTTTACTTGTTGGATTGTTTTTTTTATTTAAGAACAAGTTTTTTTCATCACAAAAAAACATTCTCTTTTTTGTGCCATTATTTCTTTTCTTATATTTTTCTTTAATCGTTAACAAACAGGCTCGTTTTGCAATAATATTTATTCCCTATCTGGCAATCATTGCAGGTCTTGGATTTGAGAAGGTTTTTTCTTTCAAAAACAGTCGGATTGTAAAATTATGTTCTTTACTTTTATTGTTTTTTATTCTGAAAAATTCTTTTAATTTAATTAATAGTTTTTGGTATCCTCAACAGTTTAATGAACCACCGACTGATGTTTTAAAGGTCTATAATTATTTTGATGGTTTTAATGGCACTGTTCTTTCAATGATACCCATGGCTGCAGCCTATAATGATGCAAAGTATGTTCCTTTTTATTTTGATGATGTTGAGGCATTGATTATTTATGAACAAAACCCTGATGCTCACGCAATTCTTTTTTACAATGATTTTTATCCTTGTGAATTTTTTGGTCCGAAATGTATTGAAAGAAAAAAATTGTTATTGGAAAACATAAGAAATGATTTTAAAATGATCGATAATGTTTCAGCTTTAGGTTATGATTATCTCTTCTTTTTGAAAAAATAAAAAATATTTATAAACCAAGCCCCTATTTTGTTATTGTTGATTTTGAAATGATAACTCTTGCAAATATTATTTTATGGATTATTTACTTTATATCGCTTTACTTTGTGGTTTTCTGGCTTTTAGTATTTTTTGAAAATGAAGATATTGTTGGTCCTAAAAAAAAGTCTACAAAATTTCCTTTAGTTTCAGTTATTTTACCAGCACATAATGAGGAAAAAACAATTATTCCTTCTGTTAAATCAGTATTATCTTTAAATTATCCGAAGGATAAATTGGAAATAATTATCATTGATGATGGGTCAACTGACAATACTAAAAAAATGGTACTTGAGTTTATCAAAAATTATCCTAAGATAAAATTTATTAGCCATGAAAATATCGGTAAAGGTGCATCTTTAAACAAAGCTCTAAAAATTTGTAAAGGTGAGTTTTTTATTTGCCTGGATGCTGATTCTTTTGTTCACAAAGATGCCCTTTTGCACTTGATTCCTAATTTTAATGATAAGAGTGTGGCTTGTGCTCTTCCTTTAATGAAAGCAAGCAAACCAAAGAACATATTACAAAAAATTCAGTTTTCAGAATATTTAGTAAATATTTTTTATAAGAAACTAATGGGTTTTTTGCATTGTATTCCTGTTGCTCCAGGTCCTTTTAGTATTTATAGAAAAAGTGTTCTTTTAAAACTCGGTGGTTATGATGAGAACAATTTAACTGAAGACTTAGAGATGACTTTGAAACTTCAAAAAAACCATTATAAAATCGTTCAGGATATGCATGCACAAGTATTTACAAACACACCCGCAAATATTAAAGCTTTTTTTCGTCAAAGAAAAAGGTGGTATAAGGGCGGTCTTTTTAATGGAATTAAATATAGGCGTTTAATGTTTAATCCTAAATATGGTGATTTTGGAATAATTCAGTTACCCATGCTTATTTTATCAGGTATAATTGGTATTTCAATAATTTTTACAACGCTTTATACAGGTCTTAAACCCCATGTTCAGAATCTTTTAAATTTGCGTTATGTGAATTTTGACTTTTTCACTTTTCTTAAGGATTTAAGTTTTTCTTTTACTTTCTTAGATTTAAATTTTAATACTTTTTTTATTTTTATTTGTATGCTTTTTATATCAATATTCGTTTTGTATTTATCTTATACTTTTTCTAATGAGAAAGTTTTTAATCAGGGAAAAATCCATATTGCTTTGTTTTTGTTTTTTTATTTTTTAATGCTGGGAGTTTCATGGATTTTGCTTCTTCCGGAAGTTATATTTCATAAGAAACATGTTTGGTGATAACTATGAGAACAATAAAAAAAAGAAGATATGTGTTTGCCTTGTTGATTACTTCTTTTATTTTTGTTTTCGGTCTTATGTTTGGAATTGTTATGGAGACTCAAAGAGTTGATTTTATACAGCAAAAATCCGAGGAACAAAGACTTGATTATAGGGGTCTGCAGTTTCAATACCAGTTTATTGATTTGCTTGGTGAGGAGAATAATTGTCCTTTCATGGAAAAGGCTCTTAATAAGAATTTAGAGTCTTTGGAAGAGACAAGAATAAAACTCACAAATTATAATGAGGATGCGAAGCTCAGTAAAGATGAGTTTGAGTATTTGTATAGGGATTATGTTCTCTCTCAACTTGGTTATTGGCTTTTATCAAAGAAATCTCGTGATCTTTGTGATACTGAAGTTGCAACGATTCTTTACTTTTTTTCTAATGAAAAGATTTGTCCTGAATGTTCTGAGCAAGCGTTTATTTTAACTTATCTTAAAAAACGTTTTGGCGACAAACTTTTGAACTTCGCTTTAAATGCAGAGCTTGAGACTGAAAAAAGCCTTGATCTTTTGAAACACACCTATTCAATAAACACATTTCCAACTTTAATTATTGAAGGTAAAAAGTTTGAGGGTTTGACTTCTAAAGATAATATACTTTTAGAAATATGTAAGTTTTATAATTCTTCGGTTCTGGATTGTAAAAATATAAATTAATAATTAATTTTTTTTTTGGGTTATTTTCCTTGATTTAGTAAATCTCCTATAGTTAAACCTTCAGTTTTGGTTTGATGTATTGATTCATGTTTTTCTTCATATTGTTTGACAAGTTCTATTTTTAGAAATTTTTCTAATTTTCTTGCAAGACTTATGCTTGGTCTTATTTTACCAGATTCTAGTTTATGTATGACTGATTCTTTTTCAGCTATTCTTTTTGCAAACTCTTCTTGTTTTAGCCCTAGTTCTTCTCTTTTATCTTTTATAATTGTTGCATAATTCGGGACAATCATTTGAATTAACTCAACTTTTTGTTCATTAATCAACTTATTTTTGTCTTTTTTTGTTGGTTGTTCGCTAACTTTTTTTTTTATTGTTCCGTGTTGTGCACATATTTCACAAACATTAAGGTATGTGCCTTCTATTTTGCATTCAAATAACTCTTTTTCAGTTCCGCACATGTCACATTGCATGTTTTTTCACCCCAGAAATTCTTATTAAATATTTTGTTTTCAAACTATTTAAATTTATCTTTTTTGTAGAACAATAATCTTAAGTTTTTGTTTTCCAGAATAAATATTTGCTTCTTTAGAGATTTCAAAATCTTTTTTTGATATTTCTTTCAATATTTCATCTTTTTGTGTGATGATTGTTATTGTGCCTTTATTTTTTAAAACATATCTTGCTTGATAGAATAGTTCTTGATACATTTTTTCAATTTTTTTCTTTTCCATTCTTTTGGATTCTGATGGTAAGTGGGTAATTATGCGGTCGATTTCTTCTTCTTCAAACTTTGTGTCCATCCATTCGATTTCAACCTTTGAGAAATTCATGATTCTTTCAATACCTGCAATTTTTGCGTTTTTTTGACAGGATTTTACATTTCTTAAGAGATAATCATAACAATACACATTTGTTTTTTTCTTACTGATGAGCTTATCTTCTTGTTCAAAAATAGCTTTTTCATTTACTTTTTTAAATGGTTTGAGTTTTTGAAATAAAAACTCTTTTTTGTAAAAATTTATTGGTGTTTTTGAATCGTAAATTGCGATTTCTATGGCAATTGCTCCATCACCAGACATTGGATCGAGAATTTTTTCTTTTGGTTTAAATCCTGACATTCTGATAACACTATAAGCTATTGTTCCTTTCAGGGAATTTGATGTGGTAAATATTTTATATTCTCGTTTACTTAAATCTCTACCACTTAAGTCGATACCAACATATGCTTTTTGTTCTTGTATGTATATGATTATTCTTAAATCAGGAGATTTTAATGAGACTTCTCTTTTTGTTTTAATTTGAAGTTCTTTTCCGATTTCTCGTTCTATTTCTGTGCTAGTAAATTCATGTTCGCCTTCTCGTTCACAATCAACTTTGAATGTTTGACTGGGTTCAATCCAGTCATCTATTTTTATATTTTCGACTGCTTTTTTAAGGGCTTTTTTCGTTTTTGAAAAGTTTGGTTTTATGTCTGCTTCTGATAAAAGAATTATGATTTTTTTTGCTGTTTGTGATTTATAATTAAGTAAAACAAAGTCTTGAAGCTTATTAGTTTTAAACTCCACAATCGTGTTTTTCTTTTTTGAAACACAACCAATTAGTTCTTTTATTTCCATCTGTGCGATTTCTTCACAGCCTTGATGAGTTATTATTGCACCATTCATATATGTTTAAAGTATTTGGTTTCTTTTTTAAAGCTTTGTTAATTTTGATTGTTATATTTCACTTTCTTTTTTCTAAAACTAATCTTACATAATATATTATTTATCACCAAAATATTTAAATAAGGCTGCATTCTATCATACCAGATATAGTGTATTTCATCAAACTAAACACTATATGTAGTGTTCGAGGTGTTATTTTTGAAATGTCCTTTTTGTTCTAGTTCAACAACAAAAGTCATAGAAACAAGAGAAGGTTCTGAAGAAATAAATAGAAGAAGAAGAGAGTGTCCAAGTTGCCTGAAAAGGTTCACAACATATGAACGAGTCGAGATGAATCCTTTGATAATAATAAAAAAAGACGGATTAAGAGAAAGTTTTAACAGGGAAAAACTAAAAAAAGGGATACTCAGAGCCTGCGAAAAAAGACCAATAACTACAGAGATGATAAATATTGTTGTAGATGAAATAGAAACAGAACTTAGGACAAAAAAATCTGAAGAAGTAAAAAGCAAAAATATAGGAATTCTTGTTATGAGAAAACTAAAAAAAATTGATAAAGTGGCCTATATAAGATTTGCAAGTGTTTATCGTGAATTTACAGATATTGATTCTTTTAAAGAAGAGTTAAATAAATTATCTTAGAAAAAACAAAGAGGTCTACAAATGACAGAGCAATGCAAAATAAAAAAAATAAAAAAACGTGATGGAAGAATAGTTTCTTTTGATCAAGAAAAAATAACAAATGCAATCTATAATGCTGCAGAATCAGAAAAAAAAGGTTTTGAAAAAAGAGCGCGGTTTCTTTCAGATGAGGTTGTAAGAATTTTGGAAGAAAAATTTCAAAATCAAGTTCCAGAAGTAGAACAAATACAAGATCTTGCAGAAGATGTTTTAATAAGAAATGGCGAAATGAAAATAGCAAAATCCTACATAATCTATCGATATAAACACAAAGAGATAAGGACCGCAAAATCTGCAATATTCGGAAAAATGGTTCAGACAAAGCTTTCTGTAAACGCCCTTAAAGTCTTAAAAGAAAGATATCTAATTAAAGATCTTGAAGGTAACATAATAGAAACACCAGGTGAACTTTTTAAGAGGGTTGCAAGGGATATTGCTAAAGCAGACAAGCTTTATGATAAATCAGCTAATTTGAAAAAAATTGAAGAAGAATTCTACGAGTTAATAGCAAATCTTGACTTTCTGCCAAATTCACCAACACTCATGAATGCAGGAACAGAACTCCAACAACTCGCAGCATGTTTTGTACTTCCAATAGAAGATAGCATGGAAGGAATATTTGGTTCATTAAAAGATGCCGCAATTATACATAAAAGTGGTGGTGGAACAGGATTTTCTTTTAGCAGATTAAGACAGAAAAATGCAATGGTTAAGTCAACACAAGGAGTTGCATCAGGACCCATATCTTTTCTAACAGTTTATAATGCGGCAACTGAAGTCATAAAACAAGGAGGAAAAAGGAGAGGAGCTAATATGGGCATCTTGAAAGTTAATCACCCAGACATATTATCATTTATTGCTTGTAAAGAAAAAAATGATGACATAACCAATTTTAACATATCAGTTGGTGTAACAAATGATTTCATGAAAGCTGTAAAAAACAATCAAGATTATGACTTGATGGATCCAGGATTAAATAAGCCTGTAGGAAAGTTAAATGCAAGAACTGTTTTTGATATGTTGATTTCAGCTGCGTGGAGAAATGGAGATCCAGGCGTTATATTTATAGACAGAATAAATAAAAATAATCCAACCCCTGCTTTAGGTGAGATAGAAAGCACAAATCCTTGCGGAGAACAACCACTCTTACCTTATGAAGCTTGTAATCTGGGTTCAATAAATCTTGGAAATTTTATTTTAAACAAAAAAGTTGATTGGAATCGTCTAAAAAAAGTGATTCACATCGCAATACACTTTTTAGATAATGTTATCGACAGAGGAAAATATCCTTTACCAGAAATAAACAAAATAGTTAAAGCAAACAGAAAAATAGGTCTTGGTGTAATGGGTTGGGCAGATATGCTTTCACAACTTAAAATATCTTATAACTCAAGCAAAGGAATAAAAAAGGCTGAAGAAATAATGTCCTTTATAAAAACAGAAGCAGATAATGCTTCAGAAAATCTTGCAAAGAAAAGAGGGGTTTTTCCTAATTGGAAGGAAAGCATTTATAATAAAAAAAGCAAATATTTCAAAGGAGAACACAGGCTTTTAAGAAATGCCACAAGAACAACTATTGCACCAACAGGAACAATTGGTATGATTGCAGACGCATCTGGTGGAATAGAACCATTATTTGCATTAAGCTATGTAAAAAGAGTAATGGACGGAAAGGAATTATTGTATGTTGACAAATATTTTAAAAAAGCATTAGAAAATCATGGTATTTATAGTGAGGATATAATGGAAAGAATAATTGATAAGGGATCAATACAATACATGGAAGAAATTCCTGAAGAGATAAGGGTTGTGTTTGTTGTAGCGCATGATATTGCTCCGGAATGGCATGTAAAGATGCAAGCAGCATTTCAAAAATATACTGACAACGCAGTTTCAAAAACAGTGAATTTTCCTCATGATGCAACCATAAAAGCTGTAGAAGATGTTTTCATTCAAGCATTTAAACTTGGTTGTAAAGGAACAACAATCTATAGAGATGGAAGTAAAGACAATCAAGTTATGAATTTAAATATGAATCTTAAAAAAGAGAAAGGCAAAAAAGAACAACTTGAAAAAGATAAATCTAAATGTCCACATTGTCAGGGCAGAATGAAATTTACAGAAGGCTGTGCAACCTGTATTGATTGCGGTTACTCTTATTGTTCAGCATAATAGAAAATGAAAAAAAATCTTGGATTAGTACATGTATATACTGGGAATGGTAAAGGAAAAACAACCTGGGCTTTAGGTATAGCGATGAGGGCTTTGGGTCAAGGCTTAAAGGTTTCAATAATTCAGTTTATGAAAGGTGGGGCTTATACGGGGGAATATATTTCCGCGAAAAACTTTCTTTCAAATGTTAATTTTATGCAGTTTGGAAAACAATGCGTAAAAGAACAAAAACAGATGAAACTTCAAGGAATAGATTCGGATGCACCTTTATTTGATTATATAAGAGAAGATATTGATTGTGGTGATTGCAGAGATTGTTTTGTAAATGATGATGAGCAAAAAAAATTTGTTAAGGATGCTTTTAACCTTTCAAAAAAAGTTATAACTTCCGGAGATTACAATTTAGTGGTGCTTGATGAAATAAATGTTGCTTTGAACCTGGGGTTTTTAAAATTAGAGGACGTTTTATCATTGATAAAAAATAAATTTGAAAAAACAGAATTGGTTTTAACAGGCAGGAACGCTCCAAAAGAATTGTTTGAAGTAGCAGATTATGCAAGTGACATACAGATGATAAAACACCCTTTTAACAAAGGTGTTTTAGCAAGAAGAGGGATAGAGTATTAAATTTATTTTTTTTTAGGAAACTTTTAAAAAAGAGTTTACAATTCTAGTTCTTATGAAACAAGCAGTCATTCTCGCAGCAGGTAAAGGTGTGCGTATGAGGCCTTTAACAGATAAAGTTCCAAAACCACTCGTAAAAGTCAGTGGAAAACCCTTTTTACACTACTTATTAACAAATCTTGAAAAATCAGGGTTTGAAAAAGTATACTTCGTGGTTGGCTATAAAAAAGAGCAGCTCATAGAATATATAAAAAAATCATCCTATAACATGGCTTTTGAGTTTATTGAACAGGAAAAACAACTCGGAACAGGTCATGCACTTAAAATAATGGAAGACCATATTAAAGAAAATTTTGTTGTTCTAATGTCAGATAATTTTTATGCACTTTCAGACTTTAAAAAAATAAACACTAAAGATAAGTATAACTATGTTTTTGGTTATGAACATGAACATCCGGAGAAATTTGGAAATCTTAAAGTAGAAGAAGAATATCTTGAGAAAATACTTGAAAAAACACCAAAACCTGTAAGTAACCTAATAAATATTGGACTCTATAAATTCACACCTGAAATATTTAAAGAGCTTGACAAAGTAAAAAAATCCGAGCGAGGAGAATATGAAGTAACTGATGCAATAAATTTTTTGGCTGCAAAAAAAACAGTGAAATTTATTAAAGCAGATTGCTGGCAAGATATGGGTTGTCCAGAAGATATTTCTAAGATGGAGCAATTCTTAAAAAACCATTATGAAGAATAGTTTTAAATATACTTGTTTCTTTTAGACTCTTATGAAAGAAGAATTATCAGCTATAGATTTACACTACCTAGAAAAAGAATTACAGATACTTATAGGTGCCAAAATAGATCAAATATACGAAAAAAATGCTGTTTTCACATTTCGTTTTCATAAAACAAGTATTGGGAAAAAAACTTTGAAAATAAAATCAAATGTTTTGTTTCTTACAGAATACAAAGAAGAGTTTCCAGAAAATCCACCTGGTTACTGTACATTTTTAAGAAAACGTTTGAAAAATGCTCGCATAAAAAGTCTTAAGCAAAAAAGTTTTGAAAGAATACTTGAAATAATATTTGAAGCAAAAGAAAGTGAATTAATATTAATAGTCGAGCTTTTTAGCAAAGGAAATTTGCTTTTATGCGAGGAAGACTATACAATCATTAGCCCTTTTAAATCTCAGAACTGGAAAGACAGAACAATTAGGGGCAGGGTGAAATATGAGTTTCCGCCATCTCAAACAAACACTCCCAAACTTTCAGATGAGGACTTTTTACAAAAGATTGCTGCTTCAAATAAAGATTCAATAGTAAAAACATTAGCTATAGATTTCGGGTTTGGTGGTTTGTATTCAGAAGAGATTTGTTTTGCAGCAAAAATAGATAAAACAAAGAAAAAATTTTCAAAAGAAGAATTAAAAAGAATTCTTAAAGAGGCAAAAGAATTATTTTCAAAAAAGATTAAAGCAAATATTTGTGAAAATGAACTTTTACCTTTTGAACTAAAAATACTGCAAACCAAGAAAAAAATTTTTTATGAGTCCTTTAATCAAGCAATTGATGAAGAACTTACGACAAATAAAATAACTGAACTTAAATCAGAAGAAAAAAAGCATAAAGAAGGAAAAAAAGACAAATTAAAACTTATTTTAGAACAACAAACAGAAAAAATAAATGGGTTAGAAACAAGTGCTTTGGAAAATCAGAGAAAAGGAGAATTCATTTACGAAAACTATAGTGTTTTAAAAGATATTCTGGTTCAGTTAAACTTTGCAAAAGAAAAGTTTTCATGGAAAGAAATTAAGGAAAAATTAAAGGGGCATAAAATAATCAAAGACGTAAATGAAAAAGAAAGAAAAGTGACTGTTAATCTTTAAACTTTAATCTCCTTCAAATATCATTACAGAATAAACTTTATGTCCAGTCAGTTTTTCTCGTCCTTTAAGATCTGGTAGTTCTATTGCAAAAACACATTCAACAACTGTTGCGCCTAACTTTTCAACTAAGTCTACGGCTGCACAAACTGTTCCGCCTGTTGCAATTAAATCATCAACCACTAATACTTTATCGCCAGGTTTTATAGCGTCTTTATGAATTTCAATAGTGTCAGTTCCATATTCAAGTTTGTACTCTTGTTTGATAGTTTCTGCAGGCAGTTTTCCAGGTTTTCTTATGATTACAAATCCAACACCCAGTTTATATGCTAAAACACTTCCTAAAATAAACCCTCTGCTTTCAATACCAACAACATAATCAACAGCTTCATTTTTATAACGCTCATAAAGTGTATCGCATAACTCTTTAAAAGCTGCAGGGTTTTGTAAAAGTGTTGTTATATCACGAAACATAATACCTTTTTTTGGCCAATCTGGAACCGTTCTAATAGTTTTTTTCAAGTCCATCTTATTTACCTCACATAAATGCTTCTTTCATAGCATTTTTACAAAAACATTTTCTTTCAAGCTTTGCAATTTCTGGAATTACAGCTTTGAGAATTCTTTTAATGTTTTCAACGTTTTTTTTCATAGTTGCAAGAACTTTTTTATTGCTTACTTCTTCACCTTCTTTCCAAACATCATAGTCTGTAACCATAGCTATTGTTGCGTAACACATCTCTGCTTCTCTTGCTAAAACACATTCCGGAACCATTGTCATTCCAATAATATCTCCACCCAATAGTCTAAACATTTTTGATTCAGCTTTTGTAGAAAATCTTGGTCCTTCAATTGTAACACAAGTTCCGCTTTTATGAAATGGAATTCCTAGTTTTTTAGCTTCTTTTGATAAAAGATTGCGCATTTCTGGACAGGTTGGTTCAGCAATGCCTACGTGTGCTACTTGCCCAGTTTCATAAAACGTACTAATTCTTTTAGTTGTCTTATCTATAAATTGGTCTGTAAAAACCATGTCGCCAGGTTTGTACTCTTCTTTTAATGAACCAACGGCACTTGGAGCTAAAATATGTGTTACGCCCAGTTCTTTTAAAGCCCAGATATTTGCTCTATAATTAACATTTGTTGGATTAATTTCATGATTTGCACCATGTCGCGAAATAAAGAAAGCATCTATATTCTCAAATTTTCCTGAAGTTATAATTTCTGATGTTGCACCATAAGGGGTGTGTAATTTTACTTTTTTTATATTTGTTAGCATTCCAGGATCATAAACTCCAGAACCACCAATAATTCCTATTTTCATCTTAAACCACCTCGTTTTTTGATAAAAATAAAAGGTTTATAAAGATTGTCCCACATTCTAAATGTTATGAGCTTTTTTTTAAGAAGATATGAAGAATTAGGAGAAAAATTTTCACCAGACAATATCTCTTTAAAAAAATCTTTAAGAGTAAATACATTAAAGATTTCTACAGAAAAATTAATTTCAAGACTTAAAAAGAACAAAATAAAACTTGAAAAAATTCCCTTTTTAGATGATGGCTTTTTTTATGAAGCAGATTTTTCTCTTGGGGCAACCCCTGAGTATCTGTTGGGCTATTATTATCTTCAGGAGGTTGCAAGCCAGTTATCAGTGCAGGTATTGCATCCTGAGTCTCATGAACTTGTTTTAGATATGAGCGCTGCTCCTGGTGGTAAAACAACTCAGATTGCTGGGTTTATGAAAAATAAGGGTCTTGTTGTTGCTTTAGATAATAATACTCTAAGATTGAACTCTTTAAGGAACAATCTTGAGCGATTAGGTGTTAAGAATGTAGTTATTTTTAAAAAAGATTCAAGATTTGTTTCGGACTTGGGATTAAAATTTGACAAGATACTTCTTGATGCTCCATGTTCCGGAAATTTTGTTGATAATAATAATTGGCTTTGTTCAAGAACAATTGAAGACATAAATAGTCGGGCAATGCTTCAAAAAGAGTTGTTAAAGTCAGCGGTTAAAGTCTTAAAACCGGGGGGTGTGCTCGTTTATTCTACTTGTTCTTTAGAACCTGAAGAAAATGAGTTAAATATTAGTTGGCTTCTTAAAAATCATCCTAATTTAAGACTGGTAGAAACAGGTTTGTCTGTTGGTGATGAGGGTGTTGTTAATGTTTTCGGTGAACAACTTTCTTCCGAGATAAAAAATTGTAGGCGTTTTTGGCCTCATAAGATTGCAACACAAGGGTTTTTTATAGCTAAAATAGAACTGCGAAACACTTGAATTTTAGAAAAAAGTGGACAGCGATCCAAGGTTCCCACACAAAGTGCAGTACCACTTGGAACGTGAACGCGCTTGACTTCCGAGTTCGAAATGGGATCGGGTAGGACCACGTCACTATGACCGTCCATATGACAAAAAACTCGTTTTATTTATAAAGCTTGCTGTTTCTTTTAAGAAAAGCATATAAACCAGTTGCTATTTTCAAGTAGATAATGAAATTAGCTTTTTTTGGCACAGGTTATGTGGGTCTTGTTACAGGCACTTGCTTTGCAGATTTAGGAAACAAAGTTATCTGTGTTGATATTAATAAAAACAAGATAAAAAACTTAACAAAGGGCTTAATCCCATTCTACGAACCAGGCTTAAAAGAATTAGTTCAAAGAAATTTAAAACAAAAAAGATTACGATTCACATTAGATTTCAAAGGCGCTGTAGAATTTGCAGATGTTATTTTTATTTGCGTTGGAACACCCTCTAAAACTAATGGTAATGTTGATTTAAGTCAGATATATTCTGTCGCTGAAGAAATAGGAAAGCACATGAATAGTTATAAAATAATAATTAACAAAAGCACTGTGCCTGTTGGTACTGCAGAAAAAGTTGAAAGAATAATCAAATCTAAACTCAAAAAACCAATTTCTTTTGATGTAATTTCTAATCCAGAATTTTTAAGAGAGGGCGCTGCTGTAAAAGATTTTCAAAATCCTGATAGAATAATAATCGGCACTGATTCGGAAAAAGCAAAACTGATTATGAATCAATTATACAAACCAGTTTTGCGAGCTGAAAGAACAATGCTTTTTACTGACACTAAAACCTCCGAAATAATAAAATATGCCTCAAATGCAATGCTTGCTCTTAGAATAAGTTTTGTTAATGAACTATCTTATCTTTGTGAAGCAACGGGAGCAGACATAAAACAAGTTGCAACAGGTGTTGGTTTGGATAATAGAATTGGATCAAGATTTTTACAAGCAGGTGTGGGTTATGGTGGTTCATGTTTTTCAAAGGATGTTAAAGGTCTTGCGCAAACTTTAGAGCAACATGGATTTGCTTCAAACATTTTAAGGGCTGTTGATTATGTGAATGAACGACAAAAAAAATCACTTATTCCTAAGCTAAAAAAATTCTTACCAAATTTAGAAGGCAAAAGAATAACTCTTTGGGGCATATCATTTAAACCAAGAACAAGTGATATAAGAGACGCACCTTCACTTGTCGTAATGGAACAACTAAAAAATGAATATGCAGTTATATCAGCGTATGATCCTGAAGCGATACCTGAAGCAAAAAAACAGGTTAAAGGAGTTAATTTTATTGATGATGCGTATATTGCTTTAAAAGGATCGGATGCATTGATTATCATGACTGAGTGGGATGAATTCAGAGAACCAGATTTTGAACTGATGAAAAAGCTCATGAGAAGAAAAATAATAATTGATGGCAGAAATATTTACAACCCTGATAGTATTAGAGCTTTAGGCTTTGAATACGCAGGAGTTGGTAGAAAATAAGTTTTTAGGGGGATTATTATGAAATTTAAAAATTTTGAGAATTTTTTAATCCATAAATTTCTCAGAGGAAATTTATGAAAACAATATTAGTTACGGGCGGTGCAGGATTTATAGGAAGTCACTTGTGTGATTATTTATTAGCTCAAGGTCATACAATAATTTGCATGGATAATCTGAGTACAGGACATTTATATCATATAAAACATTTACTAAAACATAAAAGATTTACTTTCATCAATCATGATGTTGTAAAACCATTTAATATTAAAAGAGGATTGGATCAGATATATCATCTCGCTTCCAGAGCAAGCCCAATAGATTATCAAAAATTTCCTGTAGAAACTGCTCTTTCAAATTCTATTGGTACAAATAATGTTGCAAAACTATCGCTTAAAAAAAACGCAACACTTCTTTTTACATCTACAAGCGAAGCTTATGGTGAGCCAAGAGAACATCCTCAAAAAGAAACATATTGGGGAAATGTCAACCCTGTTGGTATAAGAAGCTGCTATGATGAAAGTAAGAGGTTTGGAGAAGCCCTTTTAATGGCATATTTAAGAAGCAAAAATGCAGATATAAAGATTGTAAGAATATTTAATACGTATGGGCCAAGGCTCAGACCTGGTGATGGCAGGGTTATATCAAATTTTATAACACAGGCTTTAACCGGAAAACCAATAACCATATATGGTGATGGGAACCAAACAAGAAGTTTTTGTTATGTTAGCGACCTTGTGAAGGGTCTTGTTTTCATGATGAATTCAAGATTTGTAGGTCCTAAAAATTTGGGAAATCCTGAGGAATACACAGTACTCGAACTAGCAAAGACAATCTTAAAACTAACAGGTTCAGAATCAAAAATTATTTTTGAAAAACTCCCTGTTGATGACCCGACAAAAAGACAGCCTGATATTTCTAAAGCCAGAGAACTTCTTAGTTGGGAGCCAATTGTTGGTTTAGAAGAAGGATTAAACCTAACAATAGACTGGTTTAGATTACTTCCTTTGATAAAGAAAAATTCTTCATAGTTTATCTAAACTTGTAAAACGTAACTTTTTTTATTCTTTTAAATTTGTGCTTAGATGCAGACTTATTATTATGAATATGTATATTCATGGTTCAAAACGAAGATTATATAAATATTAGTTTGTTATTTAATTTTCTGTGAAAAAAAAACTTTTTTCGAAAATATTGATTACTGGTGGTGCGGGTTTTGTGGGATCAAATCTGGCAATTTTCTTAAAAAAGGATTTTCCCAAAACAGAAGTTATTTGTTTAGATAATTTGAAACGCCGTGGTTCTGAGTTGTCAATTTCTAGATTAAAAGAAAACAACATTCTTTTTTTTCACGGTGATATAAGAAATAAAGAAGATTTACAGGGTATTAAAAATGTTGATGTATTAATTGAATGTTCTGCTGAGCCTTCAGTTTTGGCAGGATATGATGGTTCGCCTGAATATCTTATTAATACAAATCTTATGGGAACTCTAAATTGTTTAGAATTAGCAAGAAAAAATAAATCAATGTTTATTTTTCTTTCAACAAGCAGGGTTTATCCAACAAAAACTTTAAATTCACTTGACTTAGAAGAGTCAGATTCTCGTTTTGAAATAAAGCATCAACAACCTTTTCAAGGGATTTCAGATAAGGGAGTATCTGAAAACTTTCCTCTTGAAGGATCAAGATCATTATATGGCGCAACAAAATTAGCTTCAGAAATAATAATCAATGAATATGCAAGCGCCTTCAACTTAAAAACAGTAATTAATAGGTGTGGTGTTATTACAGGCCCTTGGCAGATGGGTAAAATTGATCAGGGAGTTGTAGTTCTTTGGGCTGCAAAACATTTTTTTAAAGGAAAGCTTAGCTACATAGGATTTGGTGGACTTGGAAAACAAGTAAGAGACATACTTCATGTTAAAGATTTGTACGATCTTATCAAGTTACAATTAACTAACATAAACAAATTTTCAGGTGAAACATATAATGTTGGTGGTGGAAGAAATGTCAGCATTTCCCTTAAAGAACTAACGGAAATTTGTCAAAAACATACTAAAAATAAGTTAAATATAAGTAAAGTTCTTGAAAATAGAAACCAAGATGTTCCTGTTTACATAACAGATATTTCAAAAATTAATAAATTATGTGGTTGGAAACCGAAAATCAAACCGGAAGAAATTTTGAAAGAAGTGTTTCTTTGGCTGAAAAAAAACGAAAAGCAATTAAAACCTATTTTAAAATAAAATGAAGCGACTTACAGTATTAATTCCTGCTTACAATGAAGAAGGACAAATTGAGAACACAATAAACCATGTTTATAAAGGGCTTTTAAAAGAAAGTATACCCCATGAAATACTTGTTGTCAACGACAATAGTTCTGATAAAACACCTTTAATTCTTAAGAGACTTACAAAGAAAATTCCAACTCTTCGTTACATAACGAAAGGTTCACCTAATGGGTTTGGTTTTGCTGTAAGAAAAGGTCTGGAACATTTTAAAGGAGATTATGTTGTAGTTATGATGGCTGATGAATCCGATTCAGTAGATGACCTTGTTAAATATTATCGGAAACTTGAAGAAGGATTTGATTGTGTTTTTGGCTCAAGATTTATGAGAAAAAGTCAGATAACTGATTATCCAAAATTTAAGCTTGTTTTGAATAGAATGACAAACATGTTTATAAAAATATTATTTCAGTTTAAACTAAATGATACAACAAATGCTTTTAAGGGTTACACTCGAGAAGTTATTGAAGGAGTGAAACCCATACTATCTCTTCACTTTAATCTTACAGTGGAATTACCTCTAAAAGCAATTATTAGGGGTTTTTCTTATACAGTTGTTCCCATAAGTTGGCAAAATAGAAAAAAGGGTGTTTCAAAACTTAAGCTTAAAGAAATGGGTTCAAGATATTTATTCATTATTCTTTATTGTTTTTTGGAAAAATTGTTAAGCAAAGGAGATTATCTAAAAAAGCAATCTTTTTAAAGAATTATTTTTTTAGATCATAATAGCTGGAGGTTTTAAGATGAAAGTATTGGTAACAGGTTCTGGAGGATTGATTGGTTACGAATCATGTAACTTTTTTCTACAAAAAAATGCAGAAGTTGTAGGTGTTGATAACAATATGCGAAGATATTTTTTTGGTGAAAAAGGCGATACAACAGGAAACATAACTTATCTTGAAAGTCTGAGTAAAAAATTTCGAAATATAAAGCTTGATATTCGCAACAGGAATGATGTTTTGAAGTTATTTGAGAAAGAAGGACATTTTGATTTGATTATTCATACTGCTGCTCAACCCTCTCATGATTGGGCTGCAAAAGAGCCGTTTACAGATTTTGATGTTAATGCTGTTGGAACACTAAATATGCTCGAGTCTTTTAGACTTTATTCACCGAAAGGAGTTTTTATTTTTACTTCTACAAACAAAGTTTATGGAGATGCACCCAACAAGGTTAATCTTATAGAGCAAAAAACAAGATGGAAATATGATAATAAACAAATAATGAGCGGTATATCTTTAAATGGTGTAAGTGAGCAGATGACTATTGATGATAGTACGCATAGTGTTTTTGGAGCTTCGAAGGTAGCGGCAGATGTTATGGCTCAGGAGTACGGGCGTTATTTCAATTTAAATGTCGGTGTTTTTAGGGGGGGTTGTCTTACTGGTCCACAACATTCAGCAGTGGAACTTCATGGATTTTTAGCATACATAGTTGACTGTGCAGTGACAGGAAAGCCATACACGATTTTTGGTTACAAAGGAAAACAAGTAAGAGACCAAATACATAGCCGAGATGTAGTGGCGGTTTTTTATGAATTTTATAAAAATCCGAAGCAAGGAGTTGCTTATAATCTTGGTGGATGTAAAGAAAACTCTATTTCAATCCTTGAAGTTATTGATTTGCTAGATAAGGACTTCGGCTTGAAACTTAACTATACATATTCAGAAACTAACAGGATAGGTGATCATATATGTTATTATTCCGACATGTCTAAGTTCAAGAAAGATTATCCTAATTGGAAAATAACAATTCCTGTTAAAGAGATAATTAAAGAAATGATTGAGTGGAAGAATAGAAAAAGATGATAACTTATTTTTTGTTATTTTTACTTTTTTAATCCACTGATTATCTTTGCAAAGTCTGTTATTTTTGGATTATTTAATTCTTTGAAGTTTGTACTCCAAAATCCATGTGTGGAATGATCACCAAAATTACCAATTGCAATCATTCCATGATCTGATAAAACAAATATTTTGTCTGTTTTCTTTCTTACAATCGCTGTTATTTCATCCATTTCTTTGTAGAGCATTTTCATCAATAACTTGTTTCCGAAATTTAAGTGTCCGATAACATCTATTGCGCTAAAGTATCCCAGTATGAAATCGTAATCATTTTCAATGGCTGTTAAGAATTCTTCTCTTACAGTTTTATGATGATACATAGCATCTTTATTGTACTCTTGTAATATCTTTTTTTTCTCTTCAGAACTTTCTGTTTCAAAATAGTTTTTAAGCAAATTCCTTGACTTATCATGAACTGCTTTATCATAGTTGAATCCTGGTAAATCTATTATTTTTGGTTTGTTAAATTTTGAAAAAAAGGTTTTTTCTAAAGATATCTTGTAATCCCAGTTCACTTTTTTTCCGTCTTTTGCAACAATCTCTTTTTCTTTATTTTCACCTGTCATAAATGAGCTCCAAAGAACCATTGTTCTTGGTTGTGAAAATTCTGAGATGTTGGTTTTTCCATAAAATTCTTGTTTTAGATTTTCGTAGTTAAATTCTTTTACAAGATCAAATTCTAATGCGTCTATTGCTATTACAACTATCATTTTATTCTGGTTATTATTCCACCTGCACAAGTGTCTTTTCTTTGAAGTACAAATCTTCCAAGCTCTTGTGTTTTGTTAAAATCTTCTACAACAACGGGTTTTTCTGTTTTTATAATTATATCTCCAACTTCTCTATTTTTTATTTCTTCAGCATTTTCTTTTATTGTCTGAAGAGTTGAGGAATCAACAACTTTTTTTATTGTTTCTATCTCACACATCACTTCTTGCGTTGCACACTTGAAAAGCAATCGTTCACCCTTTTTATATGGATTTTTATCCATCCAAAAAAGATGAGCTTCAACTTTGTTGGTAATAAGGGGTTTTTCTTCATTTTTTCTAATAATCACTGCACCTCTATCAATGAATAGTTTGTCTTTTGTTGTAATCCCTGTGCTTTTTCCTGCTTCGGCAAATTCAATATTTTCTTTTCCGAATTCTTCTATACTTTCAACAATAGTTTCTTCTTCTGATGGTAAAACAACAATTTTATCTTTCTTTTTTATTGTTCCACTCACAATTTTTCCTGCAATTATTCTTTTATCCCATTTGTAAACGTCTTGCACTGGAAATCTTAGTTCTTTATTTTTTTCACTTTCTTTTATTTTAAAGCTGTCCAACGCATCAAGAACTGTTGGTCCTTGATACCATGGAAGAGTATTGCTTTTTTTTGCTACAAAATCTCCATTTTTTGCAGATATTGGTATTATATAACTTGGTTGTATGTTTATTTTTAATAAGAATTCTAAAAGCTCTTTTTTTACTTTTTCAAATCGCTCTTTTTTATATTCAATTTTATCCATTTTATTTATGACAACAATTACTTGTGAAAGCCCTAACATGTTTAAGATGTATGCATGTCTTCTCGTTTGTTCTTGAACTCCTTCTTCTGCATCAACAATTAAGATTGCTGCTTCTGCTTGACTTGCTCCTGTAATCATATTTTTTATGAATTCAACATGACCTGGTGCATCGATTATGTTATACTCTCGGTTTTTTGTTCGAAAAAATGTTTGTGCAGTATCAATTGTTA
Source organism: Nanobdellota archaeon (assembly GCA_018817005.1). Lineage (GTDB taxonomy): Archaea > Nanobdellota > Nanobdellia > Woesearchaeales > JAHIUF01. Next base: position 15,977 of record JAHIUF010000017.1, on the reverse strand, counting down.
TTCCTTGGTCTCTTTCTTCTTCAAGATGGTCCATTAAGAATCCAAACTCCAGTTCTTTTCCGAGTGCTTCACAAACAGTTTTTAATTCTTCAATTTTTCCTTCAGGAAGAGAGTTAGTGTCATAAAATAATCGTCCTATTAATGTTGATTTTCCATGGTCTATATGTCCCACAATCACAAATTTCATTGTTTCTGTCATTTTTTCACCTGTTTAGATTAGCATGTTTATAATAGTCCATAATCCGAGTAAGACTATAATTATTCCCAGTATTAGTTTTAGCCTTTTTGTGTTAAGCTTTTTTGTTAGCATTGCTCCAAATGGTGCACCGATTAAAGCACCTACTGATAGAATAATTAATAAGTCATATGTTGCAATTCCTTTTACTATTGCATATGTTAGAAAGCTTGCAATGCATATTGGCGCTTCGGAGAGTGTTGTACATCCAATTGCGTTTTTATGTTTGTGTCCTGCTATTATTTGTCCGCCGGTTGTTACAGGCCCAAATCCACCTCCTGACAGTCCTTTATTAAATGAAGCAAGGATTCCCACTCCTACCATTTTCTTCCATGAGAACACGAATTTTTTTCTGAAAATCATAATAAGTCCTATTACTATTACAAGTATTCCAATGTATGTTGTTAGCAGCCATTTTGGTATGTTTATTGCAACAACTGCTCCGAAAATAGTTGCTAGCACTCCAAGAATAGTTATTGCAAAAACTATTTTTGTATCTTTTGAAAAACCTTTATTGAATGAGTACACCAAACCGTTTGTTTTTATGCTTTTGATAATTTTTTGTATGTTTGTTGTTTTTGGTTTAAAATCAACATTTTTTTGTTTGTGGTGAAACATTGCTGCTGTAAATCCACCTATTGCTTGTGAAAATAGAACTGCTGGAACTACGACTATTGGTGAATACCCAACACCTATTAATAATGGTGAAAGAACTGTACCATAGCCCATTCCAAGTCCTGCATCGATAAGTTCCATCACAATTGCTACTGCTAAAATTAATATTATTATTGTTGGTTCCATTTTACATATACCCCAGACTTCTCAATTTTTGCATTGCGTTTGCTTCTTCTTTATCCTGTGCTCTTCCAGAGCGTTCTGATGTTTTGTTTTCCATAACTTCAGTGATTATTTTATCCACATCATCTGCTTTGCTTTCTATTGGGTTTGTGCATGGGACGCATCCTAAGCTTCTGTATCTTTTATTATTTTTTGCAAAGTATAATGGGTTTATTGGGAGTTTTTCGCGTTTGACATAGTTCCAAACATCTGTTTCTGTCCATTGTAAAAGCGGGTGCACTCGAAGGTGCTGTTCATGTTCTTTTTGTGTTTTAAATTGATCCCATAATTCTGGTGGTTGATCTTTATAGTTCCATTGAAAGTCTACGTTTCTTGGCGAAAAAACTCTTTCTTTTGCTCTTACTCCATGTTCATCTCTTCGTATGCCTAAAAGCAGTGCTTCAAATTTATGTTCTGCAATGCATTCTTTTAGGGCTTCGGTTTTTCTTAATGTACAACATTCAAGTTTTGCTTCTGGACCGATTCCTTTTTCGTCTGCTTCTTTTTGTTTTGAGGCGACAATTAGATTTAAATCCCATTTTTTTACGCACCAGTCTCTGAATTCATACATTTCTTTGAATTTAAAGCCTGTATCTATGTGTATGACTGGAAATGGTACTTTTCCAAAAAATGCTTTTTTAACAAGCCAAAGGAGTACTGTTGAGTCTTTTCCAACACTCCAGAGCATCGCTAATTTTTTGAATTTTTTATATGCTTCTCTTATAATGTATATGCTTTGACTTTCTAATTGTTCTAAATGATCCATTTATGTCACCTGTTTTTATTCTAAATAGCCTAGACCTTTGAGTCGTTCTTTGACTTTTTCTTCATCTTCTTTTGAAAAAACTGTTTTTTTTGCTTCTTTTTCTTCTTCAAGTTTTTCAACTACTTGGGTTAAAATATAATTTATGTATTCTTCTTCATTTTCGAATTCATTTGTTTCTTTTATTCGTTCACTAATCTTTTTTATTATTTCTTCTTGTATTTTTACTTTCACGGTTTTACACCTCATTATTTATATGTAGCCTAATTTTTGAAGTTTTTTTCTTATTTTCTCCTCGTTTACATCAGTAATTTTTTCTTTTTCCATTGATTCGAGAAGTATTGTTCTTAAGATGAATGTTGTATATTCACTTATTGAGTTAAAATCTGTGTTTTTTATTTTCTCTTTTATTTTTTCTGTGAGTGTTGTTGGTATCGAAATAACTGTTTTTTTCTGGTCTAATTCTTGGAATACGCTAATCATGTCAGAAAGTAGTTCCTGATAAGATAAGTCTCTTTTTGCTGCAAGAATTTTTAGTTCTTTTCTTAAGTTTTCTGTTAGTTGGATTGTTGTTCTGTTTTTCATTTTAACAAATAAAACACAATACATAATATTATGTATGGTTATATAAATTTTTTGTTTTTACAGCAATAATTTAATAAAGGAAAATGTTTTCTTTTCAACAAATGGAAAACTATACAAAAAAAGCTGTAAGAGGAACATCAATTATATTCATAAATTCCTTGTTTGCAACAGTTTTTTCATATCTATTAAGATTACTTCTTGCAAGAAGGTTGAGCGTTGAACAATTCGGTCTTTTCTACTCAGTTTTTACATTTCTAACATTCTTTCTTTTTTTTAGAAGTTTTGGTCTTGGATCTGCAATGGTAAAGTTTATATCTGAATTCAATGCAAAAAACCAAAACGACAAATTAAAAACAGTAATAACTTCATCTTTTATTTTTCAATTACTATTTACAGTCATTTTTATGATAGTTTTCTTTTTCTGCGCAAATTGGCTTTCAGTCAACTATTTTAAAAATGTAGCTGCAGCACCAATACTAAAGTTTTTAACATTTTATATTCTTTTTAGCATGTTATTCATTTTCTTATCTAATCTATTTATAGGATTTCAAAAAATAAGAATATATTCTTTTATCTCTCCGGTAAAGAATTTATTAATTCTTTTGATAACTTTTATCTTTATTAATCTGGGCTTTGAAGAATTTTCACCAGTAATAGGATATGTTTTTAGTGCTCTTTTTTTGTTTCTTGTATTTTTGCTTTTTGGAATAAAACTTTTCAATTACTCTAAATATAAAATAAAATATTTTTCCAAAACTACAAAAAACTTATTTTTTTTTGGATTACCAGTTCTTCTAACTTCAATAGGTGGAAGTGTTATTGGACAAATAGATACATTAATTTTAACATATTTCAAAACATTGTATGAAGTAGGAATTTATAATGTTGTACTTCCCTCAGCAAGAATTTTTCTTTTCTTAACAGCCAGCTTATCAATAGTTTTATTCCCTATGACTTCAGAATTATGGGCTAAAAAGGAAAATGAGAAACTATCCGAGGGTCTAAGATTATTATATAAATATTCTTTTGTTATCATAATTCCGTTAATATTTTCAATAATTGGTTTTTCAGGACTCTTTCTTAAGATTTTTTTCGGAAAAGAATACATGGTAGGTTCATTTGCTTTACAGATATTGCTTGTGGGTGTTGTTTTTTATGTCGTTGCACAAATAAACACTTCTATTTTGGCAGGAATAGGAATGCCAAAAGTTGCAACTAAAATAATTATTTTTGCAGCAATCTTTAATTTAATATTAAACATAATTTTAATACCGCCTTTTGGCATTGTAGGCGCAGCTATTGCTACAACCATTAGTTACATTTTAGTATTCTTTTTATCTACTTGGAAACTTAAAAATTATGTTAAATTAAAACCTCCAGTATATAACTGGATAAAAACATTTATTTCAGGGATTACTTTTGTATTAACAATATTTTTTTTGAAGAAAATATTCTTTTTGAATGTGTGGGTGGAGCTTTTTTTAGTAATAGCTATTGCAATGATGTTATACGTTATTCTGATTTTTTTACTAAAACTTGTTGATATAAATGAAATAAAGAAATACTTAAAACTCGTGTTAAAATGAATTACGTGAATAATCTAAAGAAACTCTTAATTGAGTTTGAAAATGAAAAAATTCATTATTGTATTCTTAGAAACTACGAGTTTTTATCAAATCCGAAACTTGAGCTTCCAAAAGATGTTGATATGACAATAGCAAGAAATGATTTACAAAAGGCTCACAAGATACTTGCTCAAAATGGGTTCAAGAAAAGAATTTTTCACTACACTACAAAGCATTTGGGATATGCAAAATTTATTTCCAAAGACTTCAGAACTCTTTCTTTAGGAGTTGAAGCAGGAGGTCTTTTTTGGAATGACTTATTTTATCTAAAAGATACAGAAATAGGTCTAAAAAGACAAAAAAAATCTTTTTTTTATGTGTTGTCTGATGAAGATTATTTTTTGATGTTTTTTCATCATAGTGTTCTTGGAAAAAGAATGTTTAAACCAAAATATGAACTAATAATGAAAGAATTGTTTTTGAAAAAGAATTTTGATAAACAGTACTTACAAGCAGTTTTTAAAAGAAGCTTTGGCAAAAAGTATACAAAAAAAATAATGATATTATTAGAAAAAGAGCAGTATCAATTAATACTGAAAATGAAAAGAGAGCTCATTAATAAATTTATTTTCAAAAATGTGAAGAGTATCATTCTATTCACAAGAGTTTTTTTGAAATGGATAGTTTTTCAAAACAAACATTGGTTTTTAAGAGCACCACTAATATCTGTTATTGGAATGGATGGTTCAGGAAAAACAACTACTACAAAAAACATTATGCAAATCTTTAAAGACAATGATTTATCTGCAAAACTAATATACACAGGAAGAGGCAGTCATAATATTTTACCAATAAGTTTTTTTGGAAGACCTTATAAAAAACTTGAAAAGAAAGTTGAATCTAAAAAAAAGAATAAAAACACGCTTCTTAAAAAAGTAATATATTCAGCTTCTGCTCCGATTTTCGCCTTGGATCTTTTTTTAAGATACATATTTAGAGTGATGCCTGCCAGAAAAAAATACTCAGTTGTTATAACAGACAGATACGCATTTGATCTTTTATTGATGGATAATGTTCCTTTAACTTTAAGAAAGATTTTGTATTGCTTGTTTCCAAAGCCAACACTCATAATATATCTATATAATGATTTAAATGTTCTTCACAAGAGAAGACCAACGCACCCAATACTGGATTTAGAGAGACAAAAAAAGCTTTTTGATGGTTTTCAGAAAACCCTTAACTTTGTTTGTGTAAAAACAGAAGACAAACAGAGAACTTCTGAAAATGTGTCTGAAATAATTTTTAATTATTTGTTGGATAATACCTTTTCATAAACCTTTGAGAATTCACTCACAATTTTTTTTATTCCAAAATCTTTTGCTCTTTTAAAACCATTATTCGTAATTATTGTTTGAAGTTTTTTAGAGCTAAAAAGAAGGTTTATATTTTCTGCAAGTGAAAAAACATCTTTTGGCTTTGCAAGAATAGCTTCTTTTTTATGTGTGACAAGTTCTCTTATTTCAGAAAGATTTGTTGTTACAACCGGCGTCTTACAGGCAAGACTTTCTAAAATACATGAAGGATTGCTTTCGGTTGATACAAGATTCGGATAAGGAAGAACAACCATGTCTGCAAGGTTTACATAATCTTCAATTATCACATCCTTTGTAATTATTAAGACTTGTTTTTTTATTCCAAGTGTTTCTATCAGTTTATCATAAAACTTTGGATACTTTTCCCAACGGGAGATAAGAATTATTTTTGTATCAGGATTTTTCTTTAAAACCAATGGTGCTGCTTTTAATAGATAACTTAAACCTTTATTTTCTCCGAAGTATCCATAGTATAAAATAACTTTTTTGTCTTTGAAACCATATTTTTTCTTAAGTTGATCTTTATTTTTTGGTTTAAACTTCTCAAGGTCAATGTGCGATCTTATTACATGGACTTTTTCTTTTTTGCAACCGTGACTAATTATTTCTTCTGCCATTTTTTTGGTCTGTACAGTTACTGCATCACAACAATTTAAAACTCTTGAAAAAGAATATCCTCCCAAACTAAACTTATTTTTTGACAGATAAGATTGAGACTTTAAAGTATGAACATATTTTGTTTTGAAAAACAGCTTTAAAATTAAACCTCTTAATGCAAATATAGGTGCTGCAGAAAAAGAATGGACCAAATCAATTTTATTTCCAGTAAGTTTTTTTATTTTTTTAATACCATAAAAACCCGAGAATAAACTATCAATGTTTGCTGTTAAAGAACAATTCTTTATTAAAGGAACTCTTGAAAAGAAAGCAGAGTTATGGATGTGAACATCGTTTATTTTCTTATCACAGTCATTTTTAGCACTAGTTACAACATAAACATTGTTGTGTTTAGTTTTTAATTCTAAAGCATGATTGATTGTTGTAATACTGAGAGATTCTTTCAGCTTTGGATGAAGATTTCTTACAAGCAATATGATGTTCATTTTTAGACGAAATTAATTTGTTTTTATAAATCTTTTTTGAAAACTAAATTTTTCTGAAGAAATCAATGTTTTTTAAATCTTGACTTAGTGTTTTAAGATTTTTTTTAGGAGTTTCAAAAGTAACTTGAGCATTATTTTCTTTAATTGTCTTTTTTAAAAAATTTAAGTCAAAATCTCCATCCCACAGATTAAGATGTTCATCAATTTCGACATTTGAATTTCCACCAGTTAAATGAAAAAGAATTGGTTTTAGCTTTAAGAGTTCTTTTATAAATTTTTTATAATCTTTTTTCAGACTGAAAGCTGCTTTTATTGCATGACTTAAATCAAGACAAAGCTCACAATTTAACTCTTTTTTTATTCGAGCAATGTTTTCTGGTAAAAATCCAATCATTTTCTCTCCGTTGATTCCTTCTTTTGTTAAGTTTTCAATAAATATCTCTTTGTTTTTGATGTTTTTCAGCATTGAAATAACATTTTCTATATCTCCACCGGAACCCGGATGAAAGATGATTTTTTTTGATTTTAATTGGTTGGAAAAGTTAATTACTTTTTTTAATATTAAATTATTCTGTGTGTTGTTGTTTTTATCAGCAAGATTAAATCCATGCAGTTCTATTGGCGCATGAACTATTATTGGAATGTTTATTTTTTTTAATTCACTAATATTTTTTTTAGGAGTTTTTGGCACAAAATAAACTTCAAGAAAATCAATTCTATCTTCTATCTTTTTAGCTTCTTTTATCAAGTCAAAATTTATACTCCAGATTTTAATTCCTAATTGCATTTTTCTTTAGTTTCAGTTCAGATTGCTTAGAATTTAGTTTATATTTTTGAAAGCCCGTTTTTTCAAATACTCTTAAAGAAGCAGTATTTTCATTTTTTATTTTCGCAATTATTTCAGTAGCATCAAAATTATTAAAGAAAAGTTTTGTACCTTCTATCAATATTCTTGTGCCATATCCCTGTCCCCTATATTCAGGGCCAATCATGATGCTAATTTCAGTTTGTTTTTTGTTTTTATTTTTGTTAAATCTTATTTGTCCTATTTTATCTCCATTTTTTTTTGTAATTATGAAAATATTTATATAATTGTTATTGACGGCTTTGTTAAACCATTCTTTATGTTCATTTAAAGATATTTTTTTTGAATTAAAAGAAACTTGTCTTGTTTGTTTATCATTTCGCCAGTTATAAATATCTTTCAAATCTTCTTTAGTGGCAAATCTAAAATAAATAGGTTCTTCTATCATTTAATATCACCTTTTAATATGGGCTGATTTTTTACGATGTTTTTATTCGCTTTTTTTCCAATTAGTTTTTCAAAGTGTTCTGGTTCAAGTCCTTTTTCTTTTTTTCCACTTCTAAGGATTGCAATGTTTTCTTTAGTTAGTGTTTCTCCTTTTTTAATATTTTTTATTGCATAAATTCTTCGTCTGCAGAATTGGTGTAGTTCTTGTTCTGCAGACTCGACTTTTTTTTCACTTTTACCCAAACATTTTTCTAAATTTCTTATATTGGTGACAAGGTCTTTTAATTCATTTGTAAGTATTGCAAATCCATGATCTGGTCCTGGTAAGTTGTTATTTGTTGTGAAGTGTTTTTCAATTATTTTTGCTCCAAGGGCAACTGCTCCAATAGGCGCTATGTGCGGCTCTCTTGAATGATCCGAAAGACCAGTTATTACTCCAAACTGTTTTTTCATTTCAGGAATTGTTTTTAGGTTTATTGTTTCAAGCGGTGCAGGATATTTGGCAGTACACTGCATTAATGCTATTTGGTTATTGCTTGTTTTTCTAATAACACTTATTGCCTTTTTTATGTCTTTTTTATCTGCTGCGCCTGTTGACATTATTATTGGTTTTCCTTTTTTTGCAATGTATTTAAGAAGAGGTATGTGTGAAATAGTATATGAAGCTATTTTATATGCTTTGATTCCTATCTTTTCAAGTTCATCAGTTGATTCTTCATCAAATGGCGTGCAGAGAAATATCAATCCTTTTTTTTTAGAATAATTTTTGAGTTTTTTGAGCCATTCATAGGGTAGTTCCATTTCTTTTATTATGTTGTAAATTGATTTTTTTTTACCGATGTAGTCTGCATATCCTGCTTCTTTTACATACAGTTTTTTTGCTCTGTAAAGTTGAAACTTGACTGCATCAGCTTTGGCTTTTGCAGCAAAATCGATTAATTTCAACGCTTGTTTAAAGTTCTTTTTAGAATCATTCGATATTCGAAAATTTGCACCTGCTTCAGCTATGATAAAACAAGGATGGTTTTCGCTAATAATTTTATTTCCTATTTTTAATTCTTTTTTCTGCATTTTTCCAGTCTTTTAATGTATCTATATCAATTAACTCATTTTCGTTCATAACAATAAATTTTGTTCTTTTTTCATTCATCAACTTATTTTATATTTTTATTGTATTTGTTCTTCTAGTTTCTTTTAAAAATCGGTCTGAATTTTTTCCCTAACAGAATTCCTTTAACACTATTCTTTTTAACTGCCAGTATAACATCATCAAAGGCTTTATCTGCGGCTTTTATGAATGTATCAACATCTTTTTTTGTATGTGCTAAACAAAAGTTATTTATTCCTAATGTTAATATGCCTCCCCTTATTAGTGTTTGCTGGAAGACTGAGAAAAGGTCGTGGTCTGATAAGTTTCCTGTTTTTAAGAATATTATTCCACAGTGCGGCGCCGCACCTACAATTTTTGCGATTTTGAAAATGTTCTTTTTTTCAATAGATTCTTGAAATCCTTTTTTTAATCTATTTCCCAGAGCCCATATTTTCTTAAAAGATTTGGGGTTTTCCAATAATTTTATTGTGGTTAATGCTCCAGCCAAGGATAATGTTTCACCTCCAAAAGTAAAAGAGATAAACGCACCCTCATCTATAAGCTTCATAACTTTTTTTTTACCCACAATGACTGATACAGGTAGACCATTACCCATACCCTTTCCGAATGCAGATAAATCAGGAATAACTTTAAAATATTCCTGAGCGCCTCCTAAAGCCATCCTAAATCCTGAAACAATTTCATCAAAAACCAGTAAAGCACCATTATCATGAGTTATTCTTTTAACTTCTTCAAGATATCCTTTTTTTGGACCATTTTCTTGCATGGGTTCCATTATTACTGCGGCAACTTTATTTTTATTCTCTAAAAAAAGCTTTTTTAATGAATTTATATCATTATATTCAAATGTTTTAATTAAGTTTTTAACAGCCTTTGGCACACCCAAATCATTAATAGTTGAGCCAATATACCAATCCTGACAGCCATGATATCCTGATGCTAAAACCACATCTTTTTTAGTATATGCTCTTGCCAACCTTATGGCCGCAGATGTTGCATCAGCACCATTTTTTACAAATCTAACCATTTCGGCAGAAGGTATTATTTTGGTCAACTTTTCGGCTAGTTGAACCTCCAGTACTGTAGATTGTGAAAAAGAGATTCCTTTTTTAAGTTGATTAACAACTGCTTTATTGACTTCTTTGTTATTATAACCTATTGTTATTGGACCTAAAGCACAAATAAAATCTATATATTCATTACCATCTATATCCCACACATGACTTCCTTCTCCATGATCTAAAAAAACAGGTGCGGCACCTTCACAGAAGTATCTATAGCTCTTACTGTATGTTTGTGCAGCAGAAGGCATGAGTTCTTTTGCTTTATTTAGCCATTCTGCGCTTTTTTTAAATTGAGTGTTCATTTTACTACTTGATCTTCTTTTATAGATTTTGCATAACCTTCGTTTCTTTTAAATTTTGCGTTAATTTCTTTTAGTCCAGAAAACTTGTTTAATATATTTAATATGTTTTTTAAAGTTATGTCTTTTTTTCCAAGTTTCATCAGTATCTTTTTGATAAAGATAACATCTTCTTTTTCATCAACAGTCCATCTCATATAAGAAATATCTTCTTTGTTCCGAACATTTATAATTTTAAATCTATGTTTATTATTTTTGATATATGGTGTTACATGTTCTCTCTCAGATTTTAGTTTAGCTTCTTTCCATGCTTGTTCTAACGCTTCAAAAGAGAATATTTCTACATCAAGACCATCTGGAAATGTTGGGGGATTTATATTACTACAATAGTCACATTTAGAATCAATAAATCGTTTAATGACTTTGTCGATAACTTTCGGATCTACTAATGGACAATCACCTGTTATTCTGACTATTGCATCTCCTTTAAACAATCTGGCAGCTTTATAGAATCTATCTAAAACATCATTTTCATCTCCCGCAAATGTTTTGAACCCGAGGTTTTTAACTGAGTTTATTAGTGCCAAATCTTTTTTCGTATTGGTGGTGGCAAGGATTATATCATTTATTAATTTGGACTTCTTAACTTGATTGAGCACATAATAAATAAGTGGTTTCCCATTTATTTCGTTTAAAGATTTGCCTGGCAGTCTTGTAGAACTCATTCTCGCTTGAATTATAGATAAGATTTTCATATATCATTCACTCCAATTAAGCGGCAGTATTATTCTTTCATCAAGTTCCTTTAGGTTTTGTAATTTAGTATATATAAGACTAACTTTTTTTTGGTACTTTATTGAATTCACATTTTCTTGTAAATTTTTTAGACTATCTACACCAATAACAATTTTATCAATATACTTGTTTAATGCTGCAAAGTTTATACAAAGAGCTGAAAGAGGTATATTATTTTCTTTTGAAATTGATTGTAAAAGTGTCAATTTATTTTTTATTCTCTTAAATTCACCTTTCAATTTATTTGGGTTTTTGAACAGGAGTCCTTGCAAGAATACAGATCTTACATGAATCTCAATTTTTTTTTTCTTTAATAGTGGAAATAACTCATTAAATCTTTGATCTAATATGCTAAAAGGAACTTGTATGATGTCAAAAGGTATCTTTCTTTCCAGGAGATATTCAACTTCTTTTGGGTAATATAATGAAAAACCTATTTTTTTAACTTTTTGTTCTTTTTTCAGTTTTCGTAAAATCGTCCATGTCGAAGGGTTCTTTTTAAATGATTTAAAATCATGAACTAGGCAGCCATACATCCGATTCGAATGAAGTCTTTTCAGTGATTCATCGAATAATTTAGTGCTTAATTTTTCAGTTGAAAATTTTGAAATAATTTTGAAATTTGTTTTATTGTTTAGAATAAATTCTCCAATTATTAATTCACTATCTCCATAAGTTTGTGCAGTATCTATAAAATTTAATTTATGTTCGAGTGCAAATTTTAATATCTTTTGTGCTTCTTGTTTAGTTATTTGTCCTTTATTATTATTTATGCCATAATCTAAGCCAAATTGTGCTGTACCTAAAGCGAGTTTTAATTTAATCATCTTTTACCTTGGATAAATCCTTTTTTAACAGTAAGCTTACAGATACTCTTTCATTAGAATTTTTTTCTGAAATTAATTTCTTTAGGTTAGAATGTGTTGTGCTTAGATGTGCCAAATGAATGTATTCTTTTGATGAAACAAATAGATTTGCATAGTCTTGTTTAAATGTTTTAACATCACTTTCTGGAAGGTGATGATACTTGTTGATTGTTGGTTTATCAGGTAAAAAATCACCCAAAATTAAATGACCGTTAGTTTTAAGCAGTCGATCAATTTCACTAATGCATTTATTCAGGTTGTTTCTGTCTACCCAGTGAAGAACAAAATTTACAATAATCAAATCAAAAGTTTTGTTAAGTGGGATGTTGGAACAAACTCCTCTAACAAAGCGAATGTCTTTGTATTTATTTTTACCATCTTCAATGGCCTGTTCACTAGGTTCTATCCCTGTACAATTACACATTAATTTCTTTTTTAAAAACCGTAGCCGAAATCCATTACTACATCCAATTTCCAATATATTTTTAGGTTTTAAGTTGTAAAGAGTTATTATTCTAATAGGTAAATCTTTTTCATCAGCTAACAAACTATTTTTATTTCTTTCAAACCATTTGTTACCTTCACTAGCCAAAAATGTGTCTTGTTGATTTGTCATTTTTTAAAAAACTGTTTTATTGTGTTTATAACTTTGTTTTGTTCTGTTTTTTTTAGGTCAGGATAAATTGGTATACTTATTATTTTTTCATAAAAAGTTTCAGCTTGCTTACACAGTCCCTTTTTGTAGCCTAATTTTTTATAATATGGATGCCAATAAACTGGTATGTAGTGGACTTGGCAAAAAATGTTATTCTTTTTCAGATGATTAAATAATTCAAGTCTTATTTTTTTATCTTTTACTTTTATTATATATAGATGATGTGGGTTTAAAACATCTTTGCTTTGTTTTATTATTTCGATGTTTTTATCGTCTTCAAATGTTTTAGTATATTTATCAGCTATTTTTCTTCTTTTCCTAACGAATGTTTCTAATCTTTTTAATTGATTTAATCCTAATGCACATTGAAAATCAGTGATTCTATAGTTATAGCCTAGTTCTTGCATTTCATGATACCATGGTCCATCACTTTTGTTTACAAATTGTTTTGGGTTTTTTGTAATTCCGTGATTTCTTAGAATCTTTAGTTTTTCATATAACTCTCTTGAATTGGTTGTTATCATTCCACCTTCACCGGTTGTAATATGTTTTACCGGATGAAAGCTAAAGCAAGCCATATCTGAATATTTGCAAGAGCCTATTTTTGAATTTTTATATCTTCCTCCAAGTGCGTGACAGGCATCTTCAATTACGATGAGTTTATGTCTTTTTGCAATTCTTTTTATTTCTGAAAGATTGCATGAAAGCCCTGTGTAGTGAACTGGGATTATTGCCTTTGTTTTCTTTGTTATTTTCTCTTCAATCTTTGTTTCATCAATTAACCCGTTTTCTTCTTTGATATCAACAAAGACTGGTTTTCCACCACAGTAAAGAATGCAATTTACTGATGCTGCAAAGGTCATTGGTGTTGCTATTACTTCATCTCCTTCTTTTATTCCTACAGCAAGGCATGCTAAGTGTAAGGCAGTAGTACCATTGCAAACAGCAATGGCATATTTAGAGCTCGTTTTTTTTGCAAATGCTTTTTCAAATTCATTTACTTTTGGTCCAGATGTTAGAAAATCACTTTTTAATGCGAATTTTACTTTTTTTAAATCAGTTCTATCTATGCTTTGTTTTCCATAGTTTATCATAAATTTTACCTTCACAGAAAGCTTTATAGAAGACCAAGTTTCTTAAATAATTGTTCTACTTCTTCTTTTTTTATGACTGCTTCTTCTGAACTATACTCAGTCATCTCTTTTTCTTTTACTTTCTTTCCGTTTATAATGTAATCTGCTTTTTTAATTTTGTGGTATTTTTCTAAACAAGAAGTTATTACATAAAGGTTTTTGAAGCTATAGGTTTTTTGAATCTCTGCAAAGTTCACCATTAATTCATGGATTTTTTCTCCAGGTCTAAGTCCAATTATTTGAATTTTATTGTTTGCATGATTTTTTTCTTTTAAGATGTCTATTAAGTCAGTTATTTTAAATGCCGGAAGTTTTGGTACAAACACTTCTCCGCCTACAGCATATTTTATTGCGTCAAATACGAGTTGTACTGCTTTTTCTGGACTTATAATGAATCTTGTCATTCTAGAGTCTGTTAGGGGTATATCTTCATTGTTTTTTATTTTGGATTCAAAAAATGGAATAACTGAACCTGTACTTTCCAAAACATTTCCATATCTTACAACTGTAAATATTGTTTTTTTGTTTCCTTTGTTAAAGTTGCTTTCAGTAAATATTCTTTCACTTACAAATTTACAAGCACCATACGTGTTTACTGGAGAGCATGCTTTATCTGTTGATATGAACACCGCTTTTTCAACATTCATTTCAAGACAAGCATTTACAACATTTAATGTTCCCAATATGTTTGTTTTTATGGACTCTTCAACGTTATATTCTAGTATATCCAATCTTTTCAGAGCAGCTGCATGAATTACAATATCAACATCTCGACAAGCTTTTCTTAATCTTTCAAAGTCTCTCACATCACCTATTAGGTTTCTTATTAAAATATTATTTTGAAAAAGTTCTTGGATTTTATGATGTTTTACTTCATCTCTGCTAAATACTCTTATGCTGTGTGGTTTGTATTTTAGAATTTCTGTAATTAAGTGTTTTCCAAGAAAACCAGTACCCCCAGTTATCAGAATTGTTTTGTCTTTGAAAAGGTTTTTACTCATCTTCTAGTCAGAGAAAAGCTTTTTGTTTTTAACTATTTCGTTTTTTATCACTTAAAAGAAAGAAAAAATCATTTTTGGTGTTTTAGAATGTGACAATAGTTATTGAATTGTTTTTCACATTCTAAAGAAAATCATTAACATAATTTTAAATTCCCTTTAATATTTTGAAAAATAATTTATTAATGATTCGCTGACAGATTTTATATTCTCATCCGCTAAAACTTCTTCACTATTACTTCTAGTTGAATAATATAATCCTGAAAAAGCAACTAATCCTTTATAACTAAATTTTTTATAGGCAGAAACAAATCTTAAAAATTTTTCTTTATCATTCTTTTTTTCTTGAAGAGCTCTACGCATAACAACAGGAATATCTGCGAGATTTTCAACATTCCATGTAACTCCGGCAGACTTATAATAAGCATTACCTAAAACAATTAATGGTTTTTCAAACAACAATGCCTCCCAACCGCTAGATCCAACTATAGTTATTACTGCTTGACAATTTTTGATAATTTTATAGCTGTCTTCTTCCGAAGGGAGAAGTTTTACATTAGGCAATCGTTTAATTTTTCTAAGAATGCTAATTGGTGTTCCACCAATATTTGCAGGGTGTTCTTTAACGTATAATTGGTGTCCTGCAGGAAGTGATTGTGAAATTTGCTTAATAAGATTTTCTTGTTCTATAAATTGAGGATTATTGACAATAATTGTATCATCCCATTCCACATGTAAAGGATAAAAAATATATTTTGAATTATAATCTGGTTTAGAATAGATAATTCTGACAATTTTTGATCTTAATATTTTCATAAAATATTTTTTTACTCCTCTAAAAACTCTTAAATAAGGTGTTTTTTTATCTTCAACAAACAAGTAGGTGTACACTCGGTTGAATAAGTAAGCAATCTTTTTTTTGTTCACTTTAGGTCTTTGATCGATAGATGCCCAAGTGGGTTTTTGAAATTTTTTAGTAATAGAATCAAAATAATCTTGAATTTCTAGCCTTTCTTCTTCGCTAATCTCTTTTTCTTTGACTTCATTCCAATAAGCTTTAAATTCACTTGATTCATCAAAAATATTATCAGTTATTGTGAATTCTCCAGGAAAAATATCTAAGTGAACATTGATGTACTTTATATTAATTTTCTTACATATAAAGAAAGGAATTAAATTGAAATATCTTTGTCCACCACCTATAACAACATCTGGTTTTTGTTCTTGAAAATATTTTTCAAATATTCTAAAATATTTTATCATATCTATAAATGCTTTTTTTCTTGGAACAGAGTGGTTATAATCAAAATCGCCAAGAAGAATTCTTTCGGTAGAGCAATCAT
>JAHIUF010000016.1 GCA_018817005.1 Nanobdellota archaeon | reverse complement strand
TATAAATCGAAAACTATATATAGATAAAAGTCTGTGAGTTTTAAAAAGAGGGTAGTGGATTTTGAATGGTAGACAAAAAGCTTTTCGATTATATCAAACTTATCAGAGCTAAAGGTCACTCTCTTGAAAGAGCAAAATCTGAATTAATAAAAGCAGGTCATAAAATAGAATTGGTTGAAGAAGCCATTTCTCACTACAAAAAAAAGCGAACAATGAAAATAAGTGAAGTTATTTTTGCTATAGTCATAATAATTGCAATAATTAGCGCTTTATCAACTATGAATACACAACCTGATAAAACTGTTTCTGTACTTTCAGCAGAAGAAATATTACGAGAAGCAATAAACTCTAAAAATATTGATTCTTGTTTACAAATATCTGATTCTGTTCAAAGAAAGATTTGTGAGCGAGCTGTAACTGGGTCAATAAGTATTAATTCTAATCAGGTTTCTGAAACTCCTGAATCCAAGGCTTTAAAAGAAGCAGCGTTAACAAAAGACCCTGTTGGTTGTGCAAAGATTAATGATTCAGTGCAAAGAAAGATTTGTGAACGAGCGGCAGGGCTCGAAACAAGCAATGTTGAGTACGCTACAGAACTATCAATGTATGCTGAACTGGAAGATGATTTTATTGAAGAAGATTGGAATG
Organism: Nanobdellota archaeon; assembly: GCA_018817005.1. Lineage (GTDB taxonomy): Archaea > Nanobdellota > Nanobdellia > Woesearchaeales > JAHIUF01. Next base: position 5,318 of record JAHIUF010000016.1, on the reverse strand, counting down.
AAACAGCAACGGATGAGAGTGATTTTGTTGATGAACAAGCAATTTTTGATGCTGCAATCGAAACACAAAACATTGAATTATGTTCAAAAATAACTGATTCTGTCACAAAAAAACTATGTGAGAGAATGTTATCATGATAAAAACGAACTTTATGAGGTGTGAGATAAAATGAAAAAATTATTGGTTTTTTTAATAATGGCTTTGATAAGTATGCAAATAGCCTTAGGCTTCTCTGTAACGTCTAGTGCGAATAAGATGGAAGAAGGTGACGTGAGGATTGTGACTGCAAATGATGGTGTTATTTTAACAACTGCTAACCGTTATATTTGGACTCAAAGTCCGGAATATCCGAGAGGAAAATTTGTTACTGTTCCAGATGTGTCTGATTATAATAAGGAAAAACTTTACTGGACTGCACCTGAAATAAACGATCCAAATATAAATTTTAGGATTTTTGCTAAAGATAAAAATGGTGTAATTGGTGGTACTTCTTATATACCTGTTTATGACAAGAAAACAAAGTATGACTTTGGTCATGAATGTCGTGATATTGACACAACGAGTTGTTCAAGTATGGACTCTTCAGGAAGTGTTTTTGCTGAAGGTTGGGTTTCAGGTGATGGTTTGCTTGCAAATACCTTAATTGTGAATGGACAATCATCACTGGGAGCAACAACTATTGCTGGTGATTTGAATGTTAATGAAGTCACTGTCACTATACCTGCAAAGCTTCCAAGTGGTGTATCTGTTTGTGCTTATGACGTTTCTATAAATCAATTATGCAAAGAACAAGGTTACATTGGCGGTTATGTGGGTTCGATTATTGCAGGGGGAAGTTGTTATTATTTTATTCCAAATGTTGGTTGGCAGCCTTCAGGTGGACCACTTGGTACAGCTATATGTAAGGTTACAATTAGTGACTTAACAGTTTCTGGCTCTGCAACTGTTAGTGGTCAAAGTGTTTGTCTTGCAGATGGTACTGGTTGTGATAATCTTTGTTTGGCAGATGGCAGTAATTGCAAAGCACCTGCCGTTCCGGATTTGCAAGCAGTTACTGATAGCGGTTTTGAAACAACTAATTTCATTGAGGCCTATGGTTTTGATGATACTGGTGGGGGTTTAGGTTTAATGGGTGCTCTTTATGGAAGTACTGCAACTTTTGGTGGGTTGGTGAAAGCTAAAACATTTTCAGCTTCTGATCACATAATTACAACTAATTCTGGTTACATTATTTCTGGTACTTATGTAAAAGCTGGTACTTATGTAAAAGCCGGTAGTTATGTTCAGGCTAGCACTTATGCAGCTGTTGGTGCAGGTTCATCAGGTGGTGTTAGGTTTACAGATACTACTATGGAGATTTACACTGATGGTGATGATTTAATTATTGATCTTGGTTGAGGTTTTTGATGATGGATACTAAACAAAAAAAGCTTTATGAAATTGTGATTCCGATTGTTGTTATAGTTCTTGCTGTAATTTCTATTTTCTCGGTTTCTAATAAGAATGTTGGTACAGCTGTTGATGAGATTGATAGTTCTCTTCAAGACCAATATTCTGATATGTCAAATGAAGATTTGCTCAGCGAAGCTGTTCTTTCAGGCAATCAAAACCTTTGTGTTGATATAGAAGACTCTGTTTTGCGGAGTCGTTGCGAGCGTTTGACTGCTCCTCCGCCTGTTCTTTCAGAGACAGAGGAGTCTGATAATAACTTGCTTTCTGACGCGATTCTTTCAGGTGACGGCTCTCTTTGCTCTCAAATTGTTGATTCCACTAAAAAAAGTCGTTGTGAGCGTTTGACTCAACCTTCAAAAACAAATACTGAGGTCACTGTTGAGAATTCGGTTGAAGAACAACAATCTAATCCTGACTCTGAACTGCTTAGTCAAGCTGTTCTTACTGGTGATGGCTCTCTTTGCGCTCAAATAATTGACGTTACTTTAAAGGATAGGTGTTTAAGACTTACTGGTTAAAGGGGTGATTTTTATAATGAATAAAAAATTTTTGATTTATATATTACTATGTTTATCGGTTTTATTTTTTGTCAGCGCTGGCTTTGAGGATGATCTTGCTCTTTGCGGTGATAATGTTCGTTGTAAGTTTAAACTTGCCGCAGAGTATGATGATGCTTCTGCTTGTGTTGGTATGAGTGGTGTTCAGCTTGAGAATTGTGAGTCTTATGTTGTAACTGAGAATGTTTTGCGGGAAGAGTATGAGCAAAATAGAGATGTTTCGCAATCAAAATCTAATAAGGGTGTTTTAATATTAGCTATTTTATTAGGTTGTTTTATCTTGCTTTTTTGGGCTAGAAGGTATTATCACATTTTATTTTTAGAGAAGAATGCTGATTTGATAAAAAAATTAAAGCACAGATTGGATTCTGGTGAAAGTGAAAAATCGATAATTGATGATCTTAAAGGTCGAAAATTTAAGGCAGAAAAAATAAATCTTTTATTAAAAGAGTTGAAAAAGTGATTTGTTGTAAAAGTTTTTTCAAAGAGATTAGTATTATTTTATTTCAGGATTTTAAACAGTCTGTAAAAAACTGGAAAATAATATTAATTATCCTGCTTTATTTAGCAGCTCTTTTTGGAAGTTTGATGTTGGTTGATAAAGTTGAGGCTGAACTTAATAAGCAGGAAGTCAAAGATTCAAAACAACTTTATGATTCTTATGGTGCTGGTGTTCAGGAGTTTGAAGAAACAGAATTTGAAAATCATAATCTCTTATTGGAAGCGCAGGATAAATATGGCAGTTTACATGTTTTGGTGCCTTTGATTATTGGTTTTGTTATTCTTCCTTTTATCATATTATTTGTTGGTTTTGATATTGTTTCTGCTGATAGATTTACAAACTCTCTTCGCCACCTTGTTTCAAGAATTAATCGTCTTCCAATAATCATTGGGAAGTTTATCAGCTTGAATCTGGTTTTGTTTTTTACAACCATTATTTTTTATATTATCAGTAATTTATACTTGAAATTCAAGTTGGACTTGGTTATTCCTGTTAAGGAATTGATTCACCCATTTGTTTTTTTAATTCTTTATTCTGCAGCTTTACTATCAATTGTAACTCTTGCTTCGACTTTGACGAAAAAACCTTTTTCATCTCTTGCTTTGGGTGTATTGTTTTTGATTGTTTCAATCTGGATTTTAAGTTTTGACAAAATAAGTTTTTTGAGTGTCTTTGCAAATTTTAAAATACTTTTTAATGAAAGCTTAAATGTGAAACTACTAAACCTTTTGAGGTTGTTTTTAATAAGCATTGTTTGTTTTGCTGTTGCTTGTTTTAAATTTGAGAGGATGGATGTATGAAGTTAATAATAAAAGTTTTAGAGTTATGTAAGAGTTATGGAAAAACTTTGGCTTTAGACAAGTTTTCTTTAGATATTCCTGCTGGTTGTATTTATGGGCTTTTAGGTCCTAATGGTGCTGGAAAAACGACTTTAATTGGAGTTTTGTCTGGTTTGATAAAAAAGTATTCTGGTCAGGTTAGAGTTTCGGATAAAACAGATTTTTCTGAAATAAAAAAATTGATTGGCTTAATGCCTCAAGACTCCTCTTTTTATAATAATATGAGTTCTTTTGAACATTTAAAGTTTTTTGCAAGACTGCAGGGGCTTACTAAGAGTAATGCGGTGATTGAGGCTTATAGGGTTATGAAATTAACAGGTCTTGATGGTGTTGCAAAGAAAAATGTTGGCTCGTTATCTCATGGCATGAGAAAAAGATTGGGGATTGCTCAAGCAATTCTTGGAAGACCAAAAATTGTTATTCTTGATGAACCGACAAATGGTTTAGATCCAAAAATTGCTAAAACTATTCGTGATCTTATTAAACAGCTCAAAGCTGAAAATACAACCATCCTCTTTTCTTCGCATAATCTTTATGAAGTTGAAGAACTGGCGGACTTTGTTGCTATAATGCATAAAGGTCGTCTTCTTAAGAAAGGTAGTGTTTTAGAATTAAAAAAATCCAAATCAGCGGAGATAACAATTGTGGGCTTGAAAAAAGAACTTTTAAATAGTATAAGAATAAAACCTTACATAGAAACGGTGAGTTTGGTCGATAACACGCTTTTAGTCTCTTTTAAGAAGAAAGATGAGACTAATAAATTGTTAGAATTGCTTATTAATCATGATGTAGTGATTAGTAAAATTAAAAAAGGAGATAGTTTAGAAGATATATACGTTAACATTGTGGGAGAGGAAATTTGAGGTATAAAAAAATTATTAGTTTTGTAGTGTTATTATTAGTTTTATCGCTTCCAATATGTATTGCAGAAAACTCCTATATATATGTGAATGATCAATTAATGGTGAAAGTTGAAAAAAGTATAGAACAAGAAGAATCAACAATAAAATATTTTCAGTTGGATTTCAATAAAAATGTTAGAACACTGTTTGACGAAGAGGGAAATATGGAAGACCTTGTAGATTACCTTCCTTTTGGTGATTCAATGACACAAGAAACACTTGCTTACGCATCAAAACTTAGAGATAGGAAAACTGATCTTTACGGAACATACGATGCTTCAACAGGAAGATCGATTAGTCCAAGACCAATATCTGTGAATAAACTATCAACACCACAAGCACTAAACTTTTATTCATTCCCATTTAACAACCCATTTAGAACAATATTTCAGCAAGCCTTATCACCAGACTTATCAATACCTGAAACACCGGCTGGTGCGAGCGGTAAATTCGGAGGTTCAGTTTCAGGAGCAGCATCTGCATGGTCAGTTATCCAATCACACGCAGGAGCAAGAATTGCAGCAGCACAAACAGCTGCGCTATCAAGCTTTATCAACACAGCATCATTTTTAGCTTCGACAGCAACAGCATTGGGAATAAAAGGATTGCAGAATGCAATGAAGAAAACAGGTACTGTTGAAGTGGGTGAGATTTCTGTAGTAAAAGAAGCTTTTGATTCAGAAGGAAATGTTATTGCAACTCAAGGTCCTAGTCCTACTCAAGATCCTAGTCCTACTCAAGATCCTAGTCCTACTCAAGGTCACACAATTATTACAGGAGGCTATGATGTTGGAGGTGCAATGGTTGAAGCTGGTATGAAGACTACTTGGGGCAGTGCTGGTACCGTTGCAAATGCAGACGTTTTAACAGTTGGAAGTAATAGACCTGTTGCAATAATCGGAGATACTGCAAGTGATTATTGGCGATATGATGTAAAAGCAGGAACTTGTTATAGTATAACATCACAAGGTACATCCTTTATTTGGTGTCCATAGAAATGAAAAATAAAAACTACAAACCAATAGCGTTGTTCATGGTTTACTTAGTTTTTACTATCATTGTTTTT
>JAHIUF010000015.1 GCA_018817005.1 Nanobdellota archaeon | reverse complement strand
CAACAAAACTATGAGCTTGTAAATTCATCTGTAATTGCAGTTATACCAAAATTTATCACGATAATCTTAATAATTATTCTTGCAAAATTATTAATATCAATAATAAGCTCTGCAATTGAAAAATATTCTCGATTGATTGGAAGAGAAAATGAATATGTTACTGCCAGGTCAATAGTGAAATATGCTATTTGGATACTTGCACTGATGGCAATTCTTTCAGTAATGGTGGGAGATTTAGGGGTTTGGCTTACATCTGTTGGGCTTGTGGGTTTTGGAATAACTTTTGCACTGCAAAAACCAATATTAAATTTTGTAGGTTGGCTTTCATTAATGTTTAATAAGGCATATTCTATTGGTGACAGGATAAAAGTAAGTGATGTAAGAGGCGATGTTGTTGAAATACAAATGATGTACACAGTTATGGATGGACTTTTGGATAATACAGATGAACCCAGCGGAAAAATAATAACCATACCAAATGAGATGGTCTTAACTGGTTCAGTTACTAATTACACTAAAAACGGAGAGTACTTATGGGACGAATTATCAGTAGATATAACTTACGAAAGTAACTGGCAGGAAGCAATAATGATTTTAAAAGACGTGGCTTTTCAAGTTGTAAATAAATATATAGGTGCAACTAAATACGATCATTCTGAAAAAAAAGCTCATTTATTAGAAACTCTTGATATCCTTAAATTTCAACATAAAGAAACAGAAGCAGAAAAAGATAAAGAGGTAATAGCTAAAAGAATAGGTGAAGTAACAGAAGAAACCAAAAGAATTGAAGGTGCGAAAAAATACGCCTTTAAAGATATGAAAAGAGAGCCTATTGTTCGTGTAGAATTAAGGAATTCATCAGTAGGTCTTAATGTTAGATATCTTGCGCACTACAGAAATTTAAAAATGATGAAATCAGAAATTAACTCAGGATTCTTATACAAAATTTCTAAAACAAAGAAAGTAGAAATTGCATACCCACACTTGCAGATTATAAAATAGAAATAACACTGGACATGCGCACGCAGGATATATAAATTGTTTTTATAAAATAAATCTATGGATTTATTTGAAAAAGCAAAAATTCTTGGTTCTGCCGGAGAATATGATAGTTGTGGTCCAAAGATGTGTGAAGTTAAAGTTCAATCAGGACTTGGAGGCATATATCACGCAAAAGCAGAACATAAAACCTGTCGAATATTTAAAACCTTAATGGATAACACTTGCTCATTTGATTGTAAGTATTGTGCTAATGCTTCTGGCTGTAAGAAGAAAGCAATCAGATACGAACCTGATGAACTCGCGAAGGTATTTGATTTTTTGAACAAAAATCTCTCTGTGGATGGATTATTTTTGAGTTCAGGGGTGTCAAAAGATCCAGATACTGCAACAAAGCGAATGATTGAGGCTGTAAAGATTATCAGACAAAAAAAAGGTTTTAATGGATATATTCACTTTAAGGTTTTACCGGGAACATCTTATGAACTTATAAAACAAGCTTCTAAGTTTTCAACTAGAATGAGCATCAATATTGAAGCACCAAACAAAAATATCTTATCAGAGCTTTCTAGTTGTAAAGATTATAAGATTGATATATTAAAAAGACAGGCGTGGATATCAAGGCTTGAACTTAGTTCAGGACAAACAACTCAAATGATGATTAATAATCTTGCAACTGACAAAGAGATTCTTCGAATGGCCAGATGGGAGTATGATAAGCTTTCTCTTAAAAGAGTTTATTATTCTTCCTTCAGACCAGTAAAGGGAACGCCCTTAGAACATGAGAAACAAGAACCTTTTTCAAGACAAAATCATCTTTATAACGTAGACTTTTTGATGAGAGATTATAAATTCAAACTAGAAGAATTCGAGTTGATAATGAATGATGGAATGCTTCCTAACAAAGATCCAAAACTATCACTTGCAATGAATTTTTTTGATAAACCAATAGATATAAATCAAGCTTCTTTTAATGATCTTATCAGAGTTCCAGGCATTGGTCCAATTTCTGCAAAAAGAATTCTTGAGTCGAACAGAAAAATAAAGAGGTATTCAGAACTTCAAAATTTTGGTGTTTGGATTAACAGAGCAAAACCATTCATAGAAGTCGATGGTAAAAAACAAAAAATGCTTACTGCTTTTTCCTAAAACCCATATATTTTTGAATATTTATCTTTTAAATATTTAATGTAAGATTCTGGGTCAAGTCCTTTTCCAGTGGATTTTTTTATTATTTCATCTGCAAGCATAGTTCTTCCTTTTGAATGAATATTTTTTTCAAGCCAGAGTATTATCTTCTTGAATTCTTGTCTTTCAACTAATGAATCAAAATCCTTAATTTCTTGTTTTAGCTTTGCTCTTATTTGACTTGAGTAAATTGTTCCAATAGCATATGATGGAAAGTAGCCGAAAGCACCCATTGACCAATGTATATCTTGCAATATTCCTTGATTGTCGGATTTTGGTGTGATTCCAAACATTTCTTTGAATTTTTTATTCCACTCATCTCTTGCATTATCAACTGATAATTTTCCATTAATAAGATCTCTTTCTATTTCGAATCGCAATATTATGTGAAGACAGTAGGTTACTTCATCAGCATCAACCCTGATATAAGATGGTCTGACAAGGTTTATCCAGTTATAGAATTCTTCAGATGTTACTTTTTGCTTTGCTGTTTTATTGAATGTTTTAAAGTATCCCTTCCAGAAAACTTTGTTTCTGCAAATCATGTTTTCCCAAAATCTGGATTGTGATTCATGAATTCCCATTGATGGCGCTTCATATATTACGGTTGGTGCATATTCTTTTGGTAGGTTCAATTCGTATAATGCGTGCCCTGCCTCATGAACTGTTGAAAAAAATGCATCCATCAAATCTGGAAAACGAGTTGTTATTCTAACATCATATTCTGAGATTCTTGTTGTGAAAGGATGGGCTGAGGCGTCTAGTGATAATACATCCCAAGAAACACTCATTTTTTCTACAAATAATTTAACAAGATTTTTTTGCTCTTCTTCAGAAATTTTTATGTGATGATGTTTTTGTGCTTTATACTGTTTTGTTTTTTTTATATCTTTTAAAATTTTGATAAGTTCTTTTTTTAAAGGTGTAAATATTTCTGTGAGTTTTTTTGCAGTCATTCCTTCTTCATGATTATCAATCAAAACATCGTATGCTTCTGCTTTTGGATTAATGTATTTTGCTTGTTTTCGCTTAAGATTAATCATTTTTTTTAATGCGAGTTTAAATATTTCGAAATCATTTTCTTTTCTTGCTTTTTGCCAAATACCTGATGTAATTATTGATTCTTTTGAAAGCTCTTCCACAAATTTTTGTGGAAGTTTTCTTGCGTCGATTACATCTTTTAGAAGTCTTTTTACTATAATTGAATCTTTTTTTGAAAGTTTTTTCTTTGATAATTTTTTCAAAGTCTTAAACAATTCGTTTGAAACAATTTTTTTATGAGCCAGCGAGTTGATTATGGAAACTTGTTCTGATCTGGAACCAATGCCTTTTTTTGGCATATACGTTTTTTCATCCCAATCAAGAAGTGCAATGACTCCGTGCAAGAGAAAAACCTCTTTTTGGATTTCTTGTATTAGTTTTAATGCTTCTTTCATAATTGTTTTTTTGAAAGTGATAGTATATAAAATTATTGGAAAGTAACGTGTGTTAGACAAGCCTAACTTTTCAAAAAATTTAAATAGGAGTTGTCTTTAACTGAATTAAAATGGATATTTCAATGGAGAATTATTTGATAACAATTTATCGTTTCTACGAAAAACAACAAGATAAATTGAAAGGAATCAGGTCGGTAGAAATTGCCTCTGAATTAAAAATATCTAAACCAAGTGTTTCTTCAATGATTAAAAAATTAACGAATTTGAATTATTTGAAGAGTGAACCTTATTCTAAAATTTTTTTTACAAAAAAAGGATTAACTTATGCAAAAAAACTCATACATAATCATCGAATCATAGAAGTTTTTCTTAGAAATATTTTAGAATTAGATGTTGCAGATATACATAAAGAAGCACACATTTTAGAACATGCGTTTTCAGACAAAGTAATAAAAAAATTAAACTTGTTTTTAAATAACCCTCAAATGTCTCCTTATAGAAAAAAAATATCTCAAATATAAAAATGATTAATGCTTTAATACTAACCACTCTTGCCGGATTATCAACAGTTTTAGGTAGTTTGATAATTTTTTTTATCAAAAAACGAAATGATTGCTTTCTTAGTATAGCGATGGGTTTTGCGGCAGGAGTTATGATTTTTATTTCGCTTACAGAGTTACTAAATGAAAGTATTTCTAATATAGGATATCTTTATGCAATTATATCATTTTTTGCAGGAATTCTACTGATTTATGTTATAGATGTGTTTATACCTCATTCTTATGAAGCGGAAAATGCTTGTAGTCTAAATCTAAAAGATAAACATGGTCTTAAAAGATGTGGACTTATAGTTGCACTAGGAATCGCAATACATAATTTTCCAGAAGGAATTACTGTCTTTTTTTCTTCAATGGTGAACTTTAAATTAGGAATAATAGTTGCTTTAGGAATTGCTTTGCACAATATTCCTGAAGGTATTGCTATCGCAATGCCCATATACTATGCGACCAATAGCAAGATTAAAGCTTTTTGGTATTCTTTTCTTTCAGGTTTAGCAGAGCCTTTAGGTGCAATTATTGCTTTTCTTTTTTTAAGGAATTTTTTAACCAATACGTTGTTAAATGTTATTCTTGCAGCTACTGCTGGTATAATGGTGTTCATAAGTTTTGATGAATTATTACCTTATGCTTATAAGCAAAAAAATAATCACATAACCATTGCAGGAATTTTTTTGGGTATGGCTATGATGGCATTGAGTTTAGTTTTTCTTTGAAAACAGTTTAATGTAGAAAACATTAAACTCAGTTTCTAATTTTTATTGGAGTTAGCTCAAAAAACAATAAAAGAAGCTAGTTTCATCTAAACTAGTTTTATAAAAATAAATTAATTATTGTAACAACTTAGTAGTTGTAAAAATGACAAACTTTATAAATTCCAAATAAATACTTTTGCAAATGAAGCCTGTGAGAATTGGTGTCGCTGGATATTGTCCACCAACAAAATACAATAAGAATAAGGCATTACAATACTTAGAAGAAGCCTTTGACAAAGTAGAAAATGATTTTCCAGATAGAGAAATAATAATTGTGTCTGGCGTTACAAATGTCGGTGTGCTTGCACAAGCATATGCTCTAGCAACAAAAAAAGGATACAAAACAGGCGGAGTAACATCAGAAAAAGCAGCAGAATACGAACTATTCTCCACAACTGAAAAACCGATAATAGTCGGAAAAGAATGGGGTGCCGAAAGTCCTGTATTTATTCATGGAATTGATGCAATAAAAGACGTTGACGTTGACCCTGAAAAAGTTTTTGAATACTCAGGCCATCCACACTATGGACTAGACGCAATGATAAGAATAGGTCTGGGACCACAATCTATAAGAGAAACCAATATGCTCAAATCGATGGGAAAACCAACATATGAGTTCGACTTGCCAAAATTCAAAAAAGTATTTATTGGAGACTGGAAACCAGAAAGTTATTATGAACGCATAAGTGAGATTGCAGACATAGAAGTAGATATTCGGAAACCAAAAAATATTGATGTCTATGCAGGATTTGTATTTCATGAATACAACTTTTCTTTAGAAAAAAACATTATTTCCAATATTCCAGAAACAAAGCCATTTATTTTTTTCCAGATAAAAAGAATACCAGAAAAACTTCTAGAAAAACCAAATGTATATCTAATTCAAGACATGGAAGAATTACATGATACATTACAAGATTACTTGGAATAGTATTTTTAATGTGAACTTGCAGTACAAAAACTCCAATCCTTTTCAGCATTGATGAGAAAAGTATGTTTTGCTAACGCTCAAGCATACAAAGAAAAAACAAAGAAGCCTCTGGCGGATGCATTACAACTAGTAAGATGTCTAACACATTTTTTTTATATGCTTAAGATATAACAGCTATTTAAAGTATAATAACAATGTGATTTGTATTTGAGAAATTAATGAAATATCAATCAACTGTGTGCCTGGTGGGATGAATCTCCATTTTTTCCCGTTCTTTTAACTCAACTTGAACTAGTGTTTTTTGAATTTCAACATAACCTATAACGCTTAATGAAACAAGTAATATTAATATCCAATCTTGAACATTCAAAGCCACAGTTCCAAATATTCTTTGTAATGGAGCCCAATAAATTACTATTATTGTTAATAAGCTTGATAGTATTACACCTCCTAATAAATATTTATTAGAGAAAAAATTTTTTGTGAATATTGATTCATCCCATGAACGAACATTAAGTGTGTGAAATAGTTCGAAAAATATTATTGTTGCAAAAGCTATTGTTTGAGCTTTAAAGATGTCTTTTGCGCCAAAAACTAATTCCCACTGATAAAGTATAACTGTGCCCAATATTATCAAAGGAGCAATCTGAGCGATTTTAAATATTATATAATTACTTAATATGCCTTCTTTTGGATCTCTCGGATTCTGCTTCATAATCCTTTCTGAAGGTTTCTCAAAGCTCAATCCTAAGGCTGGAAACTCGCTAGTGACCAAATTTATGAAAAGAATCATAAGTGCAGTCAATGGTAAATTCAAACCTACAATTACTGCAATTAAAACAATTAGTATCTCTGAAAGGTTTCCAACAAGCAAATAAGATATGAATTTCCTAATATTTTCATAAATGGTTCTTCCTTCTTCAACAGCATTCACTATGGTTGTAAAGTTGTCATCTTTTAATATTAACTCTGCAGACTCCTTTGCAACCTCAGTTCCACAAACACCCATTGCAATACCTATATCAGCACTCTTCAATGCAGGAGCATCGTTAACTCCATCACCAGTCATAGCCACTATATGACCTGCTCGTTGCAATGTTTTAACAATCCTTAGCTTATGTGCTGGAGTGACTCTTGCGTAAACAGTCACATTATTAACAATTTTTTCTAAATCCAAATCACTCATTCGTTGTAATTGTTTACCTGTTAATATTGTATCCCCATCATTATAAATTCCTAGTTCTGAACCTATGGCCTTGGCGGTGAGTTCATTATCGCCTGTTATCATAACAACTTTTATACCTGCTTCTTTACACAATTTAATTGATTTTTTAGCACTTGGTTCAGGCGGATCCCTTATAGAAACTAATCCAACAAATATTAATCCTGACTCAACATTTTTTAACTCAGAAGAACCTTCGTGTTTTTTAAATGCTAATCCTAACACTCTTAAGCCTTTTGAAGCATATTCCTTATTCTTCTTTATGAATTTATTCTCTGTTGATTTATCTAGTTTGAGTATTTTACCATTGTTCAAGTAGTATTTCGCTTTTTGAATAAGTAACTCAGGCGCACCTTTGGAATAAACAAAATTACCATCTTTATGCGAATGTATTGTACTCATGCATTTTCGTTCTGAATCAAAAGGATGTTCTTTTATTCTAAGCATGCTCTTATGTAAATCTGATTTTATCAAACCTGCTTTATGGCCAAGAACAATCAAAGCTCCTTCAGTTGGCTCACCATCCATAACCCATTCAGTCCCTTTTTTCTTAACATCACTATTGTTACAAAGAATTCCTATCTCTAAAAGTTTTGATAAAGTTTCATGTTTATTAGGATCTATTTGAACATTTTCCTTCAAAAATAAACCAGTTGGTTCGTATCCTTTTCCAGTAATGCTTAATTCTAAATCAGAAGTGAATATGTTCTCTGCAAACATTTTGTTCTGAGTTAACGTCCCTGTTTTATCTGTGCATATTACTGTTGTTGTTCCCAAGGTTTCAACAGATGGCAGTCTCTTAACTATGGCGTTTTTATCCGCCATTCGTTTAACTCCTTTTGCTAGAGTCACTGCAACAACTGTTGGTAGACTTTCAGGTATTCCTGAAACAATCACAGCCATAGAAAAAATGAACATAGTAGCAGGATTAGAGCCTTTCCACACACCAATAAAGAAAACAGCAACCGCAATAAAAATTACTGCTATAGATATTTGTTTAGTGAGTTTGTCAATTCTTTTTTGCAAAGGTGTTGTTTCATCCTTAATACTTTTTATCATAGAAGAAATATTTCCTATTTCTGTTTGCATACCAATATGAACAACCACTGCAAGTCCAAATCCATCTGTAATGTTAGTTCCTGAGAAAACCATGTTTGTTCGATTAGCCAAATCAACAGTTCCAGTTAATTGACCAGGAAACTTATTAACAGACACAGATTCACCTGTAAGAGTTGATTCATCTAATTTCAAGCTATTAGATTCAATTAAGACTGCATCTGCACCTACAACTCCTCCTCTTCTTAAAACAATTATATCACCAATAGTTAATTCTTTTGATGAAATCTCTTTTTCTTCTTTATTTCTTATAACAAAAGATTTTTTTGGTGTTAATTTAATAAGTGCATCCATATCTTTTGAAGCCCTATATTCCATGAAAAAACTTAAGAGCACTATTAGAAATATAATAATAATAATAACAGTGAATTCTATAATGTGACCTATAAATAAAGAGATGATTGCGGCTGTAAATAAAATCCAGATTATAAAAGATTTAAACTGTCTTAAAAAAATATTTAAGATTGTATCTTTTTTTCCAGTATCAAGCTCGTTATACCCAAATTTATCCACTCTTGATAAAGCTTCTTTGTCTGTTAATCCTTCTTTTGAGGTGTTTAAACTATCATATATTCTATCTAATGATTTAGAATACCACTTTTCATCAGTTTCAGACATTTAAACTCCTCTTTTGTTCTTTAAAATAGGTCAAAGTATGACCCATTCTTCTTGCAAGTATTTATATTGTGAAATAGATTTATATAAATATTATTTAAAAAGAAAAAACTAAAATGTATCATTCACAAAGTAATTGAATAAATAATATTTCAAATGAAAAACATATATGTCTAAACAATAAATAAAACTAAGAAAATATTTAAATATGAAACATAATTGGCATATAGAATGAATCAGTTAACAAAAGAATTCTTAAAAGAAATTACGGTAAACAGTAAACAAAGCGACAGGGAACTAAGCAAAAAACTTAATGCAACACAACCAACCATTAGCAGACTGAGAAAAAAACTTGAAAAAGAAGGAGTAATAGAAGGATACACAATAATACCAAATCTAGCCAAACTAGACATAGAATTTGTGATTTTTATAACCCTAAAATGGAAAGATTATACAAACGTAAAAGAGCTCGAAGAGTTCAACAAATTCTTAAAATATGATAAACGAGTGCTCTTTTCAGCTCCAGGAGAAGGATTTGAGGACAAAACCAAAATAATAATGACTTTTCATAAAAACTACAAGTCTTATGAACTTTTCTTAAGAGAAATGAGAGCAAAATGGGCTGAGATGCTTGAAAGCATGGACTCGTTCCTAGTTTCAAGCGATAATATCATAACAAACTTTGATTTCAATATAATAAACAGGATTGATGAATAAGAACAGTGAATTTTATCAACGACAAATTAATAATAATTACGTGTTTGATTTGTTTATTTCTATGTTTCCGTGTTGCGAAACATAGAAATATTTAAATACTTGTAATTTTCTAAATAAAATCATGCCAGATGAAAAACTTGCGAGAGCAATAAGATCCAGAGTAAGAAGAGATATACTTCACATTCTGGCAATAAAACCTAAACATCCAGTACATTTAATAGCGGATGAATTGCACATTACAGAGTCTTCAGCTTCAAAACACTTGAAATTACTTCATGATTTAGGTATCCTTGAGTTTCACGATGAAGGAAAAGAAAGATTTTATTCTCTAAAAGTTATAGAGATAAAAGAATTACTCGAAGTATATAATAGAGTAATGGAAAAACTATGAGATTTAATAAAAAATGACATTTGAAAATAACCTTGCTTTATTAAGAGAAAAACAAATAGCCATATTCTCTGATGAGATTAAAGTTAAAAGGTTGTTTGCGAAAGATGCTATGATGAAACCAGTGTTTTTGTATCCTGATGATAATGTTAAAATCATACTAAAAAAATTAAAAAAAGAAAGTATTAATGAATGTATTGTGATTAGTAGAGATAAAAAATTCTTAGGAGAAATAAGCGATGAAGATATTAATAAACTATTTCTAGAACAAGTTAAGCAAGAACCATTAGTAAAAACTCTTAATACAGGTTACAGGCGAGAATTTAATTATAAGTCAGCAAGAGAACTAATGAATGAACACAAATCAACTGCAACATTAGATACACCCATAAATGAACTTATAGAATTAATTTGTCAAGAAGGTTTTCACCACATCCCTATCATAGATGATAATGAGCGAGTTATAGGTGTTGTAACTCCAAGCAGCATCATAAATTTACTAAAAGATTATTAGGAGATTATTAGGTGGATTATGAATCCAGAAATATTTATTGAATTAAGTAAGATACTCATCGTGACTGTGTTAATTACTGGTTTTATGCGGCTTCTTAAACAACCAGCAGTTATTGGATATATTTTGAGCGGAGTCATTGTAGGTCCTTTTGTTTTTAATATGATTAATTCTACAAATACTTTAACAGCATTCTCACAGATAGGAATAGCATTATTATTATTCTTCGTAGGACTAAATTTGAATCCAAAAGTCATAAAAGACGTAGGAAAGATTTCACTAATTACTGGTCTAGGTCAAGTTATTTTTACCACCACAATTGGATTCTTAATCTCAAAATTATTAGGATTATCTACAATTGCTTCATTATATGTTGCAATTGCTCTTGCATTCAGTAGCACAATTATTATTATGAAGTTATTATCTGACAAAAAAGACTTAGAATCTCTTTATGGAAGAATATCTATTGGTTTTTTAATTGTTCAAGATTTTATAGCAATTGGAATTTTATTAGTTATATCTTCTCTTAATAATGGGAATAATTTAACTTCTTTAGCTGTAGAATCTGTTCTGAAAGGTATTGGGGGGATTTTAGTATTGTTTGTATTAACAATATATGTAATTCCACCACTAACTAAAATTATTGC
This sequence comes from Nanobdellota archaeon, assembly GCA_018817005.1. Classification (GTDB taxonomy): domain Archaea; phylum Nanobdellota; class Nanobdellia; order Woesearchaeales; genus JAHIUF01. The sequence goes on along the minus strand of JAHIUF010000015.1, from coordinate 52,230 downwards.
AAAATCACAGGAATTCTTACTATTATTCTCTATTAGTTGGTGTTTTGCCATTGCAACTATTTTTTATTATCTAAATTTTTCCATTGAAGTAGGTGCATTACTTGCAGGAATGACCTTATCATTATCACCTTATCATTATGAAATAAGTTCAAAACTAAAACCATTAAGAGATTTTTTCCTAATTCTGTTCTTTATTATGTTAGGATCTCAAATGGTTTTTTCTAACATATACCAAAATATAGGATTGATTTTGATATTTTCTTTTTTCGTGCTAATTGGTAATCCATTAATAGTAATGATTTTAATGGGATTATTAGGTTACACAAAAAGAAATAGTTTTTTGGCAGGTCTTACAGTCGCACAAATAAGTGAGTTTTCTTTAATTGTTGTTGCTATGGGTGTCTCAGTAGGTCATGTAACAAATGAACTGCTCTCTTTAGTAACTGCGGTTGGTTTGATAACTTTTGCGGGTTCAACCTATATGATTTTATATTCAAATAAACTTTATTCCATGTTATCAAAATATTTAACAATATTTGAAAGAAAAGGCAAAAAAGTTGATGAACATAAATATCATAAGGATAATGATCACGAAATCATTCTTATTGGTTATAATAGAATTGGATTTGATATATTAGAATCACTTAAAAAAATAAAAAAGAAATTTCTGATTATTGATTATGACCCTGAAGTTATTACTAAATTATCAAAAGAGGGATATGATTGCAGATATGGGGATGCTGATGATTCGGAATTACTTAATGAACTTAATTTTTCAAAAGCAAAAATGGTTATATCAACAATCCCTATAATTGACACTAATCTATTATTGATTAATAGGGTAAAGGAAGAAAATAAAAAAGCTATAATTGCAGTTGTCTCGCATCAGATTGATGATGCAGTTAGATTGTATGATGAAGGCGCAACTTATGTTTTAATGCCTCACTTTTTAGGTGGGCACCACATGGGTACAATGATTGAAGAACATAAATTAGAATTTAATAAATTCTTGAAAGAGAAAATTAATCATATTGAACATTTAAAAAATAGGAAAAAGATAGGGCACGAACATCCAAGGCATGAGAAGTATTAAAAATAACATAACAAAAGAAGTAAAATAATAATATACTGATAGATTAATATAACATAAGTGCATCTAAAGTAACAAAATCATTAAAAAGCTCTGAAAAAGCTTGATTAAAAATGAACGAGAATAATTTAAAAGATAACAATAAAAATTATTGGCATCAAATATCTGTAGATGAAACATTATTAGAATTAAAATCTTCAATTAATGGTTTGAAAGAACAAGAAGCAAAAGATAGGCTCAAAATTAATGGCCTAAATACGATTGCTCAAGAAGAAAAAAATAAAGTTCTTAAGTTATTATTCAGAAACTTCAACTCACTTTTAATATATATCTTATTAGGAAGTGCTTTAATATCACTTTTTTCAAATCATTTAATTGAGTTCATAGTAATTGCAGTCATAATATTATTAACTGGGTTATTTGGTTTTATACAAGAATATCATGCAGGAAAATCATTAGAAGCATTATCTAAATTGACTGTCAAATATGTTGAAGTTATTCGTAACGGGAGAAAAACACAAATTAATCATGAAGAATTAGTTATAGGGGATATAATCATTCTAAAACGAGGAATGATTGTTCCTGCAGACATTAGAGTTATTGAAAGCAAAGGATTATCCGTTAATGAATCAATTCTCACAGGCGAATCAATTCAAAAATATAAACGAACAGATAAAATTGAAGAACAGGACGTTCCAATAAGCGACCAACAAAACATGTTATTCGCCGGAACAAGCATCACTAATGGTCATGGTCATGGAATAGTTATTGCAACAGGTTTAGAATCTGAAATTGGAAAAATATCTGTATCATTAAAAAAAATAGGTTTTCAAAGAAGTCCTTTGCAAAAACAAATAGATGATATGAGTAAAAGAATTGCTTATGCAGTTATTGTTGCGTGTATATTTCTTTTTTTTGTTTTACTTAGTAAAAACTTTGGACTATTTGAATCATTAATATTAGTTGGAGCTGTAGCAGTTTCAGGAATACCTGAAAGTTTTCCCTTAGCATTAACAATGGCATTATCTAATGGTGTTAAACGAATGGCCAAAAAAAATGCCATAGTAAAAGATTTAAGTGCTGTTGAAACCTTGGGAACAACAACAATAATTTGCACAGATAAAACAGGAACACTTACAGAGAACAAAATGCTTGTGGAAAAGATTTTCTTTTCTGATGGTCTGGAAGTTGAAGTAAAAGGACATAAATATAATCCAACAAGCACATTTTCAAATAAACAAGAAGTTTTCAATAAACATGAATTTACTAAATATCAAGAATTTTTTAAAGCATGCATTTTATGTAATGATGCGCAACTTTTAATCAAAGATGAAGAATGGGTCTTATCTGGCGAACCAACTGAAGGAGCTATATTAGCATTAGCTAAAAGTGCAGGTTTTGATGATCTTTCAATAAGAAAAGAAAATAAACAACTATTTGAAATGCCTTTTGACCCGTTCGAAAAATTCATGATAACTATAAATGCGGATCACGATAATAAAACTGCTTATTTGAAAGGAGCGGTTGAAAAAGTTCTTGAAAAATGCACTTATATAAGAATAAAAAATAATGAAATAATCAGATTAAATCAGGATATAGTTAACAAAATTTTATCTCAAGTTCATCATTATGGTAACCAAACTTACAGAGTTCTAGGAATTGCAACTAAGCAAATAGATAATATCCACGAAGACCTCAATTCAAAATTTATATTTGAAGGATTAGTTGGGATTGATGACCCTATACGTGAAGAAGCATACCAAGCAGTTGAAGAATGTCAAAGCGCCAATGTCAGAGTAATAATGATTACTGGAGATCATAAGCACACAGCAAAAAGTGTTGGGAAGAAACTTGGTTTAATACAAACAAGTGAGGATTTAGTTCTCGAAGGCTGGGAACTTGATAAGATAAGTGATGAAGAATTGGATAAAATCATTTCTAAAGTAGTAATATTTTCAAGAACAACACCAGACCATAAGTTAAGAATAGTTAGTTCTCTTCAAAGAAAAGGAGAAATTGTTGCAATGACCGGTGATGGCGTAAACGATGCTCCTGCATTAAAAAAAGCAGATATAGGTGTAAGTATGGGTAAATCAGGTACAGAAGTGGCCAGAGAGGCATCAAACATGGTGCTAACAGATGACCATTTCTCAACAATAGTCAATGCAATAAAAGAAGGAAGAACAATTTATAGCAATATCAGACGATTCATATATTATTTATTAACAGGAAACATGACAGAAGTAATTCTCATAATATCAACAGTTCTGATTGGATTAATAACACCTTTAACAGCTTTAATGATATTATTCATTAATTTAGTAACAAGCACATTTCCAGCGTTAGCATTAAGTGTTGAATCAACGCATATAAAAGTGATGAAACAAAAACCCAGAAATCCAGATGAAAAAATATTGTCCCATTATATTTTATTAAAAATATTTGTATTAGTTCCGTTGTTATTTTTAGGAACATTAGCATTATTTTTATGGGAATTAAACATTGGTGACGGGGGCATAGAAAAAGCTCGGACAGTGGCCTTTGTAACTCTTATAATGTTTGAATTATTGCACACATTCAATGCAAGGTCACTACACACAACCATATTTAACAAGAAATTCTTTTCAAACAAATACATATTCATAGCAGTAGGCACATCACTAGTATTAACAATACTGGTAATATATAGTGAAATTGGACAAAAAATCTTTAACACAGTTCCGTTGTCAGCAATTGAATGGATAACTATAACACTAATTAGTAGCTTAGTAATAATAGTTGCAGAGATAATAAAAGCACTAATAAAAAGCGAATTCAAAGAACAAAAAAGACTGAAAGGATTAGAAATACAAGTGGAATAAATATATTATTAACTTAAAAATATCCAACCGGTAATAAGAATTTCTGAGTCTGATTCGATGATTTCTAAATATATCTTTAAAAACCAACCAAAAGAGCGGTAAGCTTCTGGCGAGACAGTCAAAAACTTTTTTGTTTTTGGGCCTCGCCTTCTCGTCTTGCTTTGCAAGCCTCTGGCGAGAATACTCAATATAGTAGATGTTACCAAAACATTTAAATAAATCAGAATTTATCAAGCTTATATGAAAGAAAAAATAAGCTATGAAAAAAGAATCAAAAATTTTCTACAAAACAAAAATATTTGCAACGAAAACAGAGAATTCTTTAAAAAATTCTTTGAATATGAAGAATATAAATTAAAAAGAAATAATGATCTAAACGAATTAGATAAAGGCTGTTACAAAACACTCTATACTTACATAACACTACTAAACACAGTAAATAAATGGTTTCAAAATAAACCATTAAAAAACATTACAAAAAAAGACTTTGAAAAAGTCTATAACGGATTAGAAGATGGAACGATAAAAACCGAAAAAGGAACACCATATAAAGATAAAAATAGTTTCTACAATAAAATCTTTAAAAGCAAACCTTTCGAAATGTTAGGCAAACAAAAAATAGTCAAAGAAGTAATGCAATATGGACACCACAAAAACACAGAAGAAGTAAGATATATCACTGAAGAAGAAGTCAGAAATATAATCGAAACCACCACAAAACCAGAACATAAACTCTTAATATGGTTAGCCTTCGATATTGGAGAAAATATTACAGCTATACTGCAACTCAAAAAAAAAGATTGCAATAAAGAAACAAATAAAACAAATAATGATTATGAATACAGAATAAACCTAAGACGAGAAACACTCAAAAGAAGCCGAACAGCCAGAAGTGAAATCACAAACTACTCAGAAACAGCAAAACTATTAAACGCTATTCTAAATAAAATAGATGATGAAGAAGAACAAATCTTCAAATTTGATTATCGAAACGCCTTTAAAATACTTAAAAGAACAATAAAAATTACACAAACGAAATGCAGACCAAACGGACAAGTATTAACATGGAAAGATTTACGTTCATCAATGGCTTGTGATTTACTAAACAAAGGATGGAGCAGAGATGAAATCAACAGCCGATTAGGACATAAACCAAGCAGTAAAGAAATAGACAAGTATATTAACTTTTTAGCAATCGACAGACACAAACCAAAACAAAAAATAATCACTTTTCAAGCAGAAAAACAACAAGAACAAATAAACCAATTAATTAAAGAAAGCAATCTCTTAAAAGAAGAAATTAAACAACAAAAAATAAAAAACGAAATATTTAACAACCTATTCAGAAGACAACAAACTACCCACATAGATTTCTTAAATATTAAACAAAAATTAGAAACAATAATGAAATTAAGAAAAATAAATCTTACAGACGAAGAAAAAACAATTTTAAAAAAAAACAAATTAAAACAATTTCAAAAATTGAAAAGAAATTAAAATCTAATTAATAAAAAAAATTAATTAAACCAAATTTCTACTAAAAAAATTATTCAGAAACTTCAATATCACCATCAGAATTAATTACACCAAATAATTCACCAAATAAATAAACCTCAAAACCATCAATATAACCACTTTTAAACCAAACACCATAAGAAGAACAATTACTTATAAAATAATCATAACCCTTAGGATTATGAGTTAAATTACGAGGTGATTCATTAATAAAAAAAGGCTTATTCTGATATAAAAAATAATTCTTATTATTCTTACTCTTACAAATCTTAATAACCATTTTAACAAAAATTAAATAAGGTTTTTACAGGTGAAAAAACGAAAGGGGGTAAAAGTTTTTCAAAATCCTGTAAAAACCAGCCTTTCTTCGCATGAAAAAAGTATGAACATTAACAAACAATCCAGTCACCCTCTTGACGACAACCATCTTTATTTAAAGCCCAATTATCTAAAGGCTTATTCTCATAATTCCAACTACATTTAAGCATATACCATTTACATAAATCCTCATAATCACCACGATAAGATTTAACATCACCATACTCAACAAAAAATTTAGGAAAAACACGCATACCAAATAATTTAAAATAAGCCTTATCCTCAACTTTTTCATCATAACTTTGAAAAAAATTGTTAGCAACATAATTAAACAACAACAACACCAAAAACAATAAAACAATATAAGGTAAAAACTTTTTCATAATCTGAACAAAATACATTTTATAATTTACCCCTCTTAAAAAGATACCAAACAACTAAAAGAATCCCAGCTATTAAAAAACCAGAAACTGCAAATTTAACACTATCAGGAACTTCATCAGAACCACCCTCACCCTTGCAAGAAGCAACGACATCAGAAGATTCATAACAATATTGTCCATCAGCACAATAACCCTCTTTTAAACCACCATCTTCACAAACCCTAAAAGCATTACTAACACCATTAGGATAAACACATTCACTCTCAACGCCACCACAAACCTTTAAATCAGGTTTAACAATATCCAAACAATCTTTAAGAGTATAATAACCATTACTATCAGCAACACAAACAGGCTCAACAGAAGAATAATCTACAACATAACGAGTATAAGGATTCAAATTATTATTTACACGAACTAAACATTCAACACAAGAACTCTTAGATTTCCAAATCCAGCCATCAACATTAATACCCTTAAAACAACCATCAACATTGGTATTTAAAGACTTCTCAATAATATCTAAACGCCACTCTGAACTACTATACTTTTTCTCAACACAAACACTATTAGAAACAACAAAAGCAGTTAAAACATTAGATTTAGAAATTTCATTAGAATCAGAGGATATTTCACCATAAACTTTGCAACTACTCACCTTGTTATCAGAACCATAACTACAACGAACAGCCGTATTAATATAACCTTGAGATTTAATACTATCTAAATATTGATTAGCTGAATCTCTATCAGAAAATTCTTTTAAAAAAGTTAAAGAATTACTTAAAAAACCATTTGATAAACCCAAAAATATTAAAGCGATAACACCTAAAATAATTAAATAATTTTTATTCATATGAAACGCCTCAGAAAATTTAAGAATTGACTACCAAAAAAGAGTAGAATAAAGAGTATAGCTAACAACAACATAGTATTAAAATCTAAATTCATACAGTAAAATAGGTAACCACCCTTTATAAATAAAGTAAAACAATGTTAAACCAATTTAGCTTTAATTTCAAATAATTGTTTATTAATACTTTCTAAATAATCCTGAATATGAGAACCTTGTTTTACTCTTTGCATAACAATATTTCTAATAACTTCAGATATAGGTTTATCACCAACAAACTCATTTATTAACTCTCTATCTAATAACGAAACTTTAAAAGCGACATAGTAATTAAGAACCAACTTTAAACCTCTAATAATTCATTAAATTTACTACTTGCAGAAATAAAATTATCATAAGACCAAGCAAAACGACCAAATTCTTCATTACTTGCTAAACAAAGTTTAGTTACTCTAATCATAACCCCAGATTCGTTAAATTTACCATAGGGATATGATTTTAAGCGTAGTTTATGAACTTCATAACCATATACGCACCCCTCATCATTAAAAAGCTTAAATAACACAACACTACCAACTCTTTCAAGTAATTTAAGATTTAAACCATTCTTTTGAAATTGTTTAGAAATAGATTTCACTTTAAAACCTCTAAATAATTAATCTTAGACTCATAAATAAACCCTTTAGATTTTAAATCGTTAATAACATCTACACCAAACAATTTTTCTATCTCTAAAGCATTATTCATAACACCCTTTTGAGATTCAATAAAACGTAAAACTTCATCAGAACCATTCAATAAACGCTGAGAAGAATCTTCAATAACACCAATGTATATTGGTGAATCATAATCCTTATAATTATTATCTCTATCCTTAACACGAACAAAACTTAAAGTTACAGAACTAACTTTTTTATTACATAATGGACAAGTGAATAAAGAACGAGTCTGAGGAAACTGCAAAGCTTCTTCTAAAGACGGAACATAAACATCTTTAGAACGACCAAAAGTGACCATTCTCATATTTTTAGTATGAAAATAAAACTGAGCCATAGCCTGAACATCACCACCAAAACCAGAAGCCTTTAAAAGATACTTAGAAATGTAACCAGCACTCTTAACCTTATCTTGAACATTATTAGCCTTTTCAAACCAAATAGCTTTATAACGACCTTTAGAAGCCTTTAACAAGTAGTTTCTTGCAGTATGGAAATCTAAGTATTTACCATCATAAATTATATGGTTATGAATATTCCAACTATTAGAATCATAAACACCAATCACAGAACCATTTTTATCATACTTATTAGAACCCTTAGCATGAAACTTTACTTCAATAACATTCACATAATCTTGAAAAACACACCCGAAATCTTTATTTACATCAGTTTTAAAACGATTCCAAATCTTAGAATTATTCTGAAAATACTCTTTAGATAACTCAGAAACATTAGAACCACTAAAAGTAAGAAAACGAGGATTTCTCATAGACAAAACCTTTTCAACAACCCTCTTTTTAGTCTTATAACGATACAACTTAGAACACTTAGGACAAAACAACTGCCCACACCTATCAGGCAAATCGACAGCGTGACAACCATAATCTACAACCAAGCCAGAAGCACCCAACTCACCTTTAAAACAACCAACGGATTTATTAAAAGTATAATCAGTTTTAAAATAACCAAAACTCCTTAAAGCAGACAAAAAATTTAAATGATTAACCTCTGGAAGAGTTATTCCTATTTGAACAAGTAAAGGAGTTTCACTAATATTATTATTAATATTATTAATATTACCATTTAAAGTATTACTATAAGGAGATTCAGTAAAAGGAGTTTTGTAAACATAATTATAATTTGAAACTTCAAAACCAAAACTTACCAAACTAATATTTTCTAAGAAATGCTTATAAACAGATTTTTGAAAAGTCATTTAGAAACCTCAGAAACTTTAGATTTAGTTTCAAACTTCTTATTAAATAAAATAAGACGAGATAAAACTTTATCAATAGATATTTTATCACGAATTGCTAGATACCTCAAGCAATTAAAATTAAAAGAAGTTATTTTTGAAGAAAAAACCTTTTTACCAAACAAATCATAAGCGATAATAAAAACATTACCAATCTTTCTCTTAACAGCCATTTAAAACACCCCCTCTAATTTCATGGTGCATTAAGTCAATCGCTTCGCGATTCGAACACCGGTGACTCTTGTTTAATAGTAAGCCACTATCGAGTGGCTTAAATTTTAAACAATGCACAAACACCAACGAGGACAAAAAAACTAAAAAAGAAAAAAAAGATTTAAAAAAATTAGATTTAAAAATAGAATTAGAAAAAAAAGATTTAAAAAAAACAAAAAAACTCATCTTCTTTTAGACTTCTTAGATTCACAATTAACACGCCAAAAAAACCTAACAGCTTCTTGAGTTATTAACCTTTCAGAAACTAAATCCTTTCTCTCAGCTTTAATATCATCAAACAAAGCCCTAAAATAATTAGGAAAAGTTATAGTAATCCAATCACTCACTTGCAACACCCAAAACACAAAACAACATTTTCTTATACCTCAAATCGTTAATCATATGTAAAAACTACAAAAACCATCCACGATAAACGATTATCTACACATTCTAATATGGAAAGGACTATATAAATCTTTCGTTTTTTAAAGAAAATTCTAACTTAAATAAAAGTATAACTTTCAAAGTATATAAAGATTATGGTAACACAACATATATAATAAAAAACTAATAAATCATAAAATAAAGACGACAAAAAAAAGAAAAAAAACAAAAAAATAAGGAAAAACAGCAAAAAACAAAAAACAGCAAAGAACCAAAAAAATAAAGAAAAACAGCAAAAAACAAAAAAATTAATTTCAAATTTTAAAGGGAAAAAAAATAACATGAAAATGGATAATTCTTGAAAAGATTGTTTTTTCTAAAGTGTATCTAAAAGTTTTATTCTTTCAGAACCAGACAAGCTGATTCCGACAAGATAAAGCTTTTTATTTTTGAGATGATGAAGCCTTGCTTCTTATTCAAAAATACCGATTGATAAAAAACAATTTGAAAGAGCAAAACCAGTCATTTCTTTGAAAAAGATAGTAAAGCAGTTTGCAACTGCCGAAAAAAAGGATTTTTAAAAAGTTCATGATTGGTTAGCCAAAAAATGAGCTAACCAAGTCAGGAACTTCAGAAAAGATACAAAGAAAAAAGGTGATAAAAAAAAATAATATTAAAATTTGAAATAAAAAAAAGATGTTAAACAAAGATTTAACAAAGGAGAAAAACAAAATGAAAAATAACAAAAATAAACAACAACAACTAAAAGCACTAACAAACACAGAAAAACACATACAAGAAACAAAAAACCTTTACAAAAAAATTAGCGAAGATAAAAAATTAATTATTTTACTATGCAGATTCATCACAGAAGCAGAAGAAGATTTTGAATACTTAAGAAAAATAATCCATAAAAGCAAATGATAACAAAAATTAACGACTACCAAGAAGTAGAAGATAAAACAGCCTTTAAACAATTTGTAAAAACAATAAATAAACTCATAAAAGCAGGAACAGAATTAAACCGACTTGTTGAAGTTTACAGAGACTCAATAATTGAACTAAGTAAAATAAAAGCCGAATTTTATGAAATGAAAACAACACTAGAATTTATTGCAAGACAAGTAACGAAACCAGAAGAAATACAAGAAGAAGAAAAACAAGAAGAAGAAAAACAAATAAAAATTTGTTAAAACAACAAAGATTTTAACAAAGGAGAAAAATAAAGTTAAAAAAATTAGAATAAAAAAAAGATGTTAAACAAAGATTTAACAAAGGAGAAAAATAAAATGAATATAATAAATATAGAAAAACTTAAAAAAGACAAACAAACAAGCTATAAACCCAACACAATCGAATGGGACGAATTATCTGCAGGAATAAACGACAAATTTAAAGAATTAGGATTTATAGGAGTACTAAAAGCATATAAGCACAACAGAAAAATAGGAGACCACCCAACGACAAAAAACTAATCACTTTTTAGGGGAAATATAAAGGTAAGCCTTTAACATACGTTCTTAGACTCACTTTTAAACCTCTAAATAAGAACAAACATCTACCAAAACATATAAGCCTCTGGCGAGAATTGAACTCGCGACCTCGTGCTGTCTGGAATGTTTACCAAGCACGCGCTATACCACTAAGCCACAGAGGCGTGAGATTAAGAATTTATTAACTGTATTTAAAGTTTTTTGCTTCCTTGGTTTTTTGTTTTTAATCCGGAACCATTGATAGTGTTGGGAATTCTGAGTATCCAAAATATTCGTATGCTCTTATTACATCACTAAATTTTCTTACTACTTCTTCTAGTATTTCAAGCAAATGGTTCAGACTTTTAACGACTATTTCAGTTTCAAAATCAGCTCCTCCAATTGATTTATTTACTTGATAGAAATATTTGTGTTGTTTTAAGTATTCAAATAGTTCAGTGTTTCTTTCGACTGATTTTAATAGAAAATCCACTCTATATCCTTGGAATTCGATTTTTGGAAGGTTAATGTTTATCTTGTAACCAACAATAACTTTTTTCTTTTCTAATTGTTTTATTCTTAGTCTGATTGTTTCAGAAGTAACATTAAGTCGTTCTGCAATTTTAGTGTAGGGTGTTCTTACATTACTGGCGTAGATGTTTAAGATTGTTTCGTCTAACGCATCAAATTCAACCAATTTTCCACTACCATAGACTCTTTCAATCGTTTCTGTTTTCATTGGAAAATCTATGAAGAAATGTTTGTTAAAATTATGTACTGGTGAGTATATTGCAATTTTACTTTCAGCAATTTTTTGTTTGTAAGTTAATAATATTTTATTCCAAACTTTATGAAATGATTCTATGTAATGATCTAATTTTACTCCCACGAAGAATGCAAAATCCCATTTTCCATGTAAAACGGTTGTGGTCCAGATGTTCTCTTTTGTTTTAATTTCATCGTAGAATTGCTCTTTTTGTTCTTGAGTCATATTTTGCCATCTAATATATATTCTGAAAGTGAAGTAACCTAATTTTGCCATGTCAACTATTGCACTATATCCTAGAAGAACTTTATTTTGTTCTAGTCGGTGTATTCTGAAGTTTATTACTTCTTTAGATCGTTTTAGCTTCTTTGCAATGATTGATGTTGCTTGTGAGGAGTCCTTTTCTAATTCGTATAAAATCTTCTTATCGAGTACATCAAGCTTCATATTTTTATTTATTGCAATCATTATATTTAAATCTTTGCTTTTGATAAAAATATTGACCAAAGAATTTATATATTTAAAATAACTACTTTATAGTAGAAATAAAAGAGGTTAATTAAAAATGAAAAAAAACAAAACACTAAAAACAATTATTTTAATGGGTGCAGTTGTTGTTCTTACAAGTTGTGCAAAATTTAATATTGAATTTTTGAATGAAAAAAAAGAAAAAAGATCAGACATAGAGTCTAAAATTGAAAGCGTTTGGAAACGCTTTGAGGATTGTAAAGATGATTATAAAAAATTAGAAGTTCAAGATTTTGCAAAAACATACACTGATATTGAGAAAGTTGTGACCTTAAGAAATAAACTTGAATTGGAACTAGAACAAATTGAAACCAAAGTTTTAGATGAGTATTATCCAAGAGGATCCATTATGAACCTTGAAACTCAAGATGATTATTTTCTTGCAGACATAACACTTAAATCAACTTCTTTTGACAGAGTATATGAATGTGTGAGAGATTTAGAATGGGAAATTCAAAATGGTGAACGTTTAGCAAGAGGGATAAACTATTTTCACGAACAAAGCATTAACTTAAGCAAAATATATCTTCCTCAAAAATTACTAGAAGAAGCACAAACTGTTTATGAAAACGGTCTAAAAGCAATCGAGTCTAAAACAACACAAGCAATATTTAATTCAAGAAATGAATTGATAAGAATTGGAAACCAAGCAAAGAGTATTGAAAAAGTTTCTGGTGAACTCGTAATTGCTTATAATTTAACCATGAGAGTTGCTAAAGAACCTCTTGCTTTGGAAAAAGCGAATTCAATATATTCTCGAGCCAAACAAAGTCTTGAAGATTTAAATCCTGATTCTGCCAAAGTTTTAATTGAAAAGCTTCAAGATTTAGAGCGAGGATTAAACCAAAGATATCGATTACAACTCAATTAATTTTTTTTATTTTTTTAACAGTGCTTAGAAATAAGTAAGCCTCCGGTGAGAGTTGAACTCACGACCTGTCGCTGTCTGATTCCAAAAAAGATTTTTTTTCTTTTTTGTTATTACTAGGCGACCGCTATAGCCACTAAGCCACGGAGGCGTAGCTTTGAAAAATATTGGTTTTCTTTTAAAACTTTTGTTATTCTCATTCTCATTAATTCATTTTTAACTCATGAGAACTGAAACATTTATATATTAGTTTATCCTATATATTATGGTGGTGGTTAGAAACTAATATGACTTTTAAAAACAAGCGACAAAGGATTTCTTTTTCATCACATCCTAAGTTTTTAGAACTTGATGAGGGTTCAAAGTTTTATAGTGTTAATGTTTTCTTAGCTTCACATGTTCAGTTAAAACTTGCTCTCCACGAGCGTAAGTATTTCAATGGTTCTTATTCAACCTGTTATGCAGTTGTTTATAATCACCGCTTTAAAAAAAATGAAGTTGTTTTCAAGAGTTTTTCTCATTTTTCTGATGCTGAAATGGTATTGGAATATTTGTCTAACAAGGGCGGTGAGATTTACATTAATGATATTGATGTTTGTCAAGACCCTATTTCTAATGGTCGAGAATTATTTATTAATCATGTTAAGGATGTTGTTGGTTCTAATCTGGAGAATTACTTATCTCGTGTTGACTCTTCCTCTTTAAAAGCAGTAAGACATAGGCCTGAGAGTAAGTTATATTCTGCAAAAAATTTTTTTTGATGAGCATTTTGTTTCTTTTAAATGAGTTTTTCTAAAACAAACATTAATAAACAATCAATATTTGCTTTTTTTATATGATTCGTTGTAATGAATACCTTAAAAAACTTACTAGCAAAAACAAAGTTGCATTTACAAAAAGAGGTAATGCTTCGATAAATGCTTCTTTAAAATATGCAAAGAGTCTTGGTTATAAAAAACTATTAATTCAAGATCAGGGTGGGTGGATTACTTATCCTCAATTTGCAAAGAAACTAAAATTTGAATTAACAAGGTTGAAAACAGATTTTGGAGTTGTGAACCCAAAATCACTTAATAATTTCAAAGATTCAGTTCTTCTAATAAATTCTATGAGTGGTTATGCATTCCTTCAGAATATGAAAAAAATTTATAAGGTCTGCAAGAAAAATAATATTTTTTTGATAAATGATGCTGCTGGAAGCATCGGCACAAAACAGGCAAAATTCGGCGATATAATCATTGGTAGTTTTGGTCGTTGGAAACCTGTTAATTTGCAAGAAGGTGGCTTTATCGCAACAAATATCAACACTGATTTTTTCAATGAATTCTCTTTTGAACTGGATTTTTTAGCTTTATCAGAAAAACTTTCAATCTTAAAGTATAAGCTAAAACTGTTCAATACAATAAATAATCGTATAAAAAAAGAATTATCTGATTTTGAGATTACCCACAAAAAAAAGAAAGGCATAAATGTTTTTGTTAAGTTTCATGATGATTCTGAAAAGAAAAAATTAATAAAGTACTGTGAAAACAATTGTTTTGAATACGTTTTATGCCCTAAAGAGATAAGGGTGTTAGACTCTGCAATTAGTATTGAGGTGAAAAGACTTGATAACTGAGTTCCTTAAATCCTTTTTAATGCTTCTAATAATTATGGATCCTTTTGGAGGTATTCCTATATTTTTATCTTTGACAAAAGATTTTTCTTTGAAGAAAGTTAGAGAGTCTGCGAATAGAGCAACTTTAGTTGCTGGGATGTTGATTATTGTATTCATATTCTTAGGTAAGGCATTATTAGAATTCTTCGGTATATCTGTTGGAAGCTTTAAAATCGCCGGAGGAATTATTTTATTAATAATAGGTATTTCTTATGTTCTTGATTTAAAATTTCGAACCAACAAAACTTATGAGCATGATATCACTGTTCCTATGGCAACTCCTTTAATTGCAGGGGCTGGTGTTCTTACTTCTTCAATAATATTAGTTTCACTTTATGGATTTTGGATTCCTTTAGTTGCGGCAATAATTAATCTATTTATTTTTTGGCTTTTGATGAGATACTCAAATTATTTACACAAAATTATTGGTCATCAAGGGGCAGAAATTCTTTCAAGAATCATGGGTCTGATACTTGCAGCTTTAGCTGTTGAGTTTGTCATATCGGGAATTATATCAATTTTTGAGGTGGTATTATGAGTTTAAAACAACCAGAAAGTATGGAAGAACTCGTTTATTTTACTAGACGAGCAGTTGATAATGGTAAAATTGTTGCTTGGGTTTTTAGAGAAGAATGTCCAAAATGTAAAAAGGCTCTAATGAGCAAACCTAAAGATAAAAAAACAGGCAGGGCCAAAATTAGAGCATTAGAGTATGTCTGTCCTGAATGCGGATACACTGTTGAAAAAGAAGAATATGAAGACACGCTAACTTGCAATATAGAGTATGTTTGTCCAAAATGCAAATTCTCTGGAGAAACACAAGCACCTTATAAAAGAAAGAGTTTTCAGGGTGTAAAAGCAATTATTTTTGAATGCGAATCTTGTGGTGAAAAAATTCCTATCACAAAAAAAATGGCTACTCCTAAGAAAAAGAAATAAAAAATTAAATTCTGATTTTTTTTATTCTTTTCATCACTGAAAGACTTGCGTTTTCACAGATTCTTTTTTCTTTTGCGAATGTTACAATCAATAAATCTCCTTTTTTTAAATTAAAACTCCGTATTAGCTGTTCATAATCTTTCAGGTTTTCTTTTTTGTAGTTCCATTCTAAGAATGGAATTTTCAGTTCGCTTTCATATTTGAATATTATTGCGCTATAGGCGCCTGTTCTTATTGCTTCGTCTCGGAGATCGAGTGTTATCTTTGTTGTTTTAGAATTTCTCACAAGAAGTCCGCAATTTTTCATTCCTTTGTATTCTTTTAATCCAAGCATTTTTGGTCCATCTATTTCTTCAAGAATTTTTTTCTTCTTTAAAGAGCCTTTTTTTGTTAGTATATGTCCTTTATTGGTTGATTTTATTAGCTCTTTTTGTTTGATTAGTTGTAGTATTGTTTTTATTGTTCCTTCACCAAGTTCCAACTCGTTGACAAGGTTGATTCTTGCAACAGGTGTTTCTGTTATTAATAAGAATGCTCTTATAACGTCTTGTTCATTGTAATTAGTTTTGTTTCCAACCATTTGATTTATAGAAAGTTTTAAATAGTATAAATACTTTTCTGTTGGACATTATATCCAACGAAACTTTTTTGGGGTGAATTGTGAAAAAATATTTATTATGTTTAGTGCTGTGGACAATATTGTTATCCAAGCTATTGCTCGGAGCGAATGTCGGAATAATTGTTCTGCTGCCAAACACGACAATACACAGAGAGTGTGTTAATATTCAAGATGAACAAACAGCTTATGATGCGTTAGAGAAAACCAGTATTGAACTTAACTGGCAAAACTTTGGCTTTGGATATTTTTTAAAATCAGTAGCAGGATTTGGTTCAACAAATAGTCAATATTGGTCTTTCTGGCACAATGATTCTTCAGATAATACTTTCTTAAGCTCACAAGTTGGCGCGAGTGATTATGACATATCAACAGATGGACATGTAATAGGATTATCATTAACTGCATTTGACCAAACCTTTCAACCAATAACAAAACCGCCTTATTCCCCTTTTGAACTTATTTGTCCAGAAATAATTGCTGTTGATGTTGATTTTTACATAAATGAAGATAAGACTTCTAAACTAGAGCTAAAACCTTTAGATGAATTTATAATTAAATTAGAGATAAAAAACACTGACAAAGAAATAGATATAGATAATTTAGAAATAGAAATAACAATAAAAGAAATAGATGCAGGAGATGATTTGACAGGTTCAGAAGAGTTGGATTTGAATAGTGATGACAAAGAAGAATTAACTTTTGAATTTGAAATACCATTTGATGTTGAGGAAGGAAACTATGAACTTGAAATAATCATTTTTGGAAAAGATGATGAAGAATTCATTCATAGAAAAACTCTTTCTTACAAACTAGAAATAGAAAAAGAAAAACATGAATTACTGATAAATTTGGATTTATCAAACACAATAAATTGTAATGAAGAATCAGAGTTGTATATAGATATAAAAAATATTGGAAAAAAAGACGAAGATGTAACACTAGAAATAGTTAATGAAAATTTAGGAATCAATTTTTATGAAGAACTAGAACTTGAAGAAGGAGAAAAAGAACGAATAAGAGAAAAAATTCTGCCAATAGAGAAAGGGGTTTTTGATATATTGCTAAAAGTGAACTATGATGAAAAAACAGAAGAGATAACAAAACAAATAATTGTTGAATGTCTAGAAGAAAACTTTAAGACCGTGCAGAGCTCAGAACAACAAACCCTCCTTCAAACAGCATTTGCGACAAAAGAAATTGTTTTAACAAAAAATGTTCCAACAAACAATTATTCAAAAGCAACAATGAACTTTTGGACTTTCTCAGGACTCATAATTTTCAATATGATTTTAGTCATCGTGGTTGTTTTATTGTTGAGGAAAAAATGAGCCAAAAAACTATTTTAAAACAAAAAAAGAAGAGTCAAAAGAATCAGCAAAAAACAAAGATAAATCAAAAAATAAAACAGAAAGACAAGGTAAAAAGCAAATCCGGAATAAAAAAAAGAATTGCGATTCATGCACTAGAAAAACAATTGACAATAATAAAACTTCGTGAATGGTTAATAGTAATTGGTTTTATTTTGGGTGGTGCAGGGCTTCGCTCAGTAATGCAAGTCGTTCCAAGCGCAGAACCAATAACTTTCTTTGCAATTTTATCAGGTTGGCTTTTTGGAAAGAAAAAAGGGTTTATAACCGGTGCGGGCACTCTTTTTGCAAGTAATTTTTTGGTGATGGGAGGTCAAGGACCATGGACGATATTTCAAGCAATAGGATTTGGCATAGCAGGATTCCTTGGAGGTTTTTTAAAAGGAAAATCAGGCAGAATAAAAGCGATTATTATTGTGATTATTGCAACAGTTATCTTTGAAATCACAGTTAACTTAGGATCATTGATGATTTTTCCAGGAGGACTATTTTTATTCCTAACCGCATTACCATTTACACTAATACATTTAGTAAGCAACACGATTTTTGCAGTGTTTATTCCAAAAACAAAAAAATTTATAGAAGAAAAGGGTGAGTTTAATCAAAGAGAAATATGTCAAGACTTACTAAAGAAACTTAAGCTTTCAAAAACTGACAACGAAAACCTTTAAATACTCTATTTCTCTCAACAGATATTATGAAAGAAGAAAAGATGAAAGAAGAAAAGATTGTTGTAACAAGCGCCCTTCCTTACGCGAATGGCAGCATACACATAGGACACTTGGTAGAATATATACAAACGGACATAATAGTTAGAGCTCTAAAACTTGCAGGAAAAAATGTGATTTATTGTTGTGCAGATGATACTCATGGAGCACCAATCCAAATAAAATCAACTCAACTAGGCATAAAACCAACAGAGTTGATTGCAAAATTTCAAAAAGAACATCAGGAAGACTTTGCAGCTTTTCATATAAAATTTGATTCTTATTACAGCACGAATTCGAAAGAAAATCAGTACTTTTCAAACCTAGTATTTGAACGACTAAAGAAAAAAGGGTTAATCTATGAAAAAGAAATGGAACTAACCTATTGTGAAAATTGCAAACGATTCTTGCCAGATAGATATGTCAAAGGGGAATGTCCAAAATGTGGAGCAGAAGACCAGTATGGTGATGTTTGTGAGAAGTGCAACTCTGCATATAAAACAATAGATCTCATTAAACCTTACTGCACTATTTGTAAAGGAACTCCTATAAGAAAAAAATCAACTCATTTTTTCTTCAAGCTAAGTGTTTTATCAGACAAAATTAAAAAATGGCTTTTGGAAAATAAAAATCTGCAAAAAGAAGTACGAAACCAAATATTAACTTGGATTGAAGAAGGACTTGAAGATTGGTGTATCTCAAGGGACAAACCATATTTTGGGTTTCAAATTCCTGGAACTGATAAGTATTACTATGTTTGGCTTGATGCGCCAATTTGTTATATATCAAGCCTTACAAACTATCTTGGCGGTGATGTGAAGAAAGGAGAACAATATTGGAATAAGTCTAAGATAATTCATGTTATTGGAAAAGATATAATTTATTTTCACATGCTATTCTGGCCTGCAATGCTAATGGAAGCAGACCTAACACTTCCTGAAAACATTTTGGTTCATGGTTTTTTAACTGTAAACAAAGAGAAAATGTCAAAATCCAGGGGAACTTTTCTTACGGCAAGAGAATTTTTAAAACTTGCAGACCCCGAATTTTTAAGATTTTACTATGCAGGAAGCCTTTCAAAAACCATGACTGATATTGATTTGGATCTCGATGATTTCGTTGCGAGAGTTAATAATGAAATTGTTTCAAATATTGCAAATTTTGTGTATCGGACACTTTCTTTTTTAAACAGAAACTTTGATTCAGAAATAATTACTTTTAAAGACGATAAGTTTACAAAAAAATTAGAAAAATTGTTCTCTGAAACAACGGAATTATTTGAAAAATATGAGCTTCGAAAAGCCGTACAAAACATTCTTCAAATAAGTTCCGAAGGTAACAGGTATTTTCAGGAAAAAGAGCCTTGGGTGCTAATAAAA
Source organism: Nanobdellota archaeon (assembly GCA_018817005.1). Lineage (GTDB taxonomy): Archaea > Nanobdellota > Nanobdellia > Woesearchaeales > JAHIUF01. Next base: position 32,337 of record JAHIUF010000015.1, on the reverse strand, counting down.
AAAGATTCAAAAAAAGCTCATGAAGTATTATCATTATGTATAAACCTCGTGAAGAACATCGTTATTTTGTTAAAACCAATAATGCCCATTTTTGCAGGCACAATTGAGAAACAACTTAATCTTTCAAACCTCTCATTTAACGATTTAAATTTTGATTTGAAAAAACACAAGATAAACGATGCTGAGATAATATACAAAAAAATTGACTCGATAATTTCAGAGGAAAAAGGCGGTGTAAAAATGGAAGAAGACAAGTTCTTAAAGCTTAATTTAAAAGTTGCAAAGATATTGGAAGTAAAAGATCATCCAAACGCAGATAAACTTTATGTTATGAAAATTGATTTAGGGTCTGAACAACGACAACTAGTTGCAGGTCTCAGATCATATTATAGTTCAGAGAAACTCTTAGGTAAAAAAATAGTTATTGTATCAAATCTTGAGCCTGCAAAGCTTCGAGGTGAAACATCTGAAGGAATGCTTCTTGCAGCAAGTGATGAGGGAAAAGGAAGTGTTGGTGTTTTATTTGTTGAAAAATCAGAACCCGGAACAACAGTTACAATTGATGGTTCAAAGCCTTGTGAAACAATAATTTCTTTTAAAGAATTCTTGGAAGTGTCTTTGGTTTCAAAGGAAAGTGGTGTCTTTTTCGAAGACAAAGTTTTGTTTGCAGGCGAAGAAAAAGTTCTAGTAGATAAAAAAATAAAAGGAAAAATAAGTTAAAAAACTTATTTTTGCATATCAGAAACTATCTTTCCAATGTAACTTGTAAAATCTTCTTGGTTGAATGTTTCACCAATGCCTGCAACAACTCCTAAAAACCATCCTGCGAATGCATAGGAGTCTTTTATTGCGGATTCTGCTCTCTTTTCTAACAAATCTAGTTCTTCTTTGGTTTTATTTATTAACTCTTGATTTTTGCTTCTAGGTGAGGAGTATTCGTTTGTTATAATCTCTGTTAGATAAGTTTCAATTTTTTTTGCTTCTGGTATTCTGATAGGATTGTTTTTTAATGAGTCGCTTCGTTCCCTTGTTTTTTCTATTAATGAATACGGATCAAAATTAATTAATAATGGTAGTGCTTCCATCAAACCTTTTTTTTGTAAAAAGTTAATTGTATATGAATTATTTTCATCATTTTTTATGATGTCATATGCTTGTGTTATTAGTGGTTGATTCTTGTCAGTTTGAAATGTTTGTTGTTCATCTAGGTTTAAATTTAATTCTTCTTCTAAATCGTCTTCTCTAGCACCAGAACTTCTTTTTTTATAAGTATCATGTTCTTTTACAAATTCTTTTATTAAAGATTCTATTTCTCCTTTTTTACCATATTTACCTAATACTTGTTTTATTGGTTCAAAGATGTTTTTTATTTTAGAATAAGTTAATCCAATGGCATCTTGTGTAGGTGTTTGTTTATTGTAATTTATGATTGCTTCCAGTGCTTTTCCTGCGTGTTCAATAACTTTTAGATATTCACCATGATTATTATATCCTTTAACCATTGCAAGATTTGCTCTGACTGTTGCGAGTTGATGCACTTCTATCTTATTTCCATTGTGAAGATTGTTCCTAAATTGTTGTGCTTGTGTGTTTAGTTGGTCTTTGTTTAACGCCATTTTTTCACCTTTTATTGTTTTTTTATTAAATGTTGTAATTGGAAAATATTAGTTAATTTAAAAATGTTTACTAAAATCACTATTTTTAAGTAGTTAAGAATGTTTTTATATGGTCTTTGCTTGTTAAAAATCAAGAAAATGCCAATCTCATGCAAGCTATGCGAAGAAAGAGTTGCCGAAAGTTCCGACTCACTAGTTCTATGTGCACAACATGGAGGAATGGTCCACCTTGGCTGCTGCATACATAATTGTAGTTGGGATAAAGAGCCGTGTGAACACGCAAAAAGCATATACGACAAAGTAATGCTGAATAAGAGTTTATAAACTAATAGGCTCTGTAGAAACCCTCTGCTTTTGACACTATATACTATGTTTGTGAAATAATCGCTCGACGAAACCAAAATAGGGTTTCTACAGAGCCAAACTAATAGAAAACTATTTATAAGAGTGTAGCACAATAAATAAAAAGAGGGATATGTAAATTGAGAAGAATTTGGCTCCTGCTAATAACACTTTTGTCAATAAACCTTGTTTTTGGACTACAAGTAGAAAACGTCGTCTTCTATACATACGGAGAGCCAATAAGCGCAGTATCATACAATCCTGTTGTTAGTACAATGGGGTTTAAAGTAACAGGAGAAAACCTAACAAGGATAATTGTTGATTTATCAGATATAAACTATAACCCCAAATACAGGTTTTACAAAAATTATCCTGTACCTATAGAGAACTGCGATTATAACGAAACAAGTAAAGAATACACATGTTTCGCAGAAAATATTATGTTGTGGCTAAATAAAGGAACTGCACACATCACTTTCAAACTAGAAGATAATACTGGAACTATGACTGAAAATACTATAGAAAACAACTTTGAAATAGACAATACAAAACCAACAGTTGAATTCATAGGAACAAACACCTGCAAAGGCGATGTTTGCTACATTCCATCAAGAAAAATAACTGATTTAAAAATCAAATTATTAGATTCAAAAGCGACTTTTGAGAAAGGTCTGATATTCTTTCAAATGAGCAAAAGCAGAGTTGTATATACAGTTGATGATTGTGAAGGCTTAGAATGTGTAAAAACAATACGTGTAACTTGTGAATCAGGAGAAGAAATAAAAGTATCACTCGCAGGAATGAACCGTATTCCAAGTCAAGACGATGCTGGAAATGCAATAACAGAAGGAATGATTGAAAATAATCTTATATGCGACTCAGAACCTCCAGAGAAATTAAGCATTACAATCATGTCTGGTTCAACAGGCTTTGAAGTTATAAAAGTCGGCGATACGATGTCAGTAATCGTAGATGTTTATGATGATACTTCAACACCTAAAGTAGAAGTAAACTTTTCAGGAGTTGGAGGGGGAAAAACAGAAAAAGAATGTTTGAAAAATGGTGATAACTGGCGATGTGAATTCTCAACAAATGTGGACGGTACAGAACCATACGTTGCAGAGCTCAAATTCACACTCAAAGACTTTGCAGGAAACGAAGAAAAAATAACTGAAACAATACAAATCTACGGAGCAGATGAAGACATAACACCAGATAATTGGGTCATAGAAAGTATACAGCAAAGTCCAAAAAAAGTAAACAAAGACAATCTTGTATTTCCAAGAAAAATATTTGTGAACCTTGATTTAAAACCACAACCAGGAAAAGAAAGTTCAGAAATAATTGATGTTGAAGAAAACTCATTTGAATGTAAAGGAATACTTGGTGATGACTCGGATATTAAAGATCCAAACATTTTATACTTTTCACAAGACAAGATTTATTTGACAGCAGAAATGGCTCAAATGGCCGGTCACAGATACGAAAATCTGACAAAAGCCAAATATAACTGCAGTGTAAACATACTTACTAAAAGAGGAGACTTTGTAAACACGATTTATGAAACACAAGACTTCTTCATAGAAATAGATTTTGACGCAATCAAATCAATGAGTCAAAGAATAAGAGAAGAAATAGTGAAAGCAGAAGTAAACATACAAAAAGACAGAGACTGGATATCAAAACTACAGGATACTTTTGGAAAAATATATTTTGGGTGTCAAATTGTTACTGGAATAAAAGGATTATCAGAAGCAACAGGCGTTGCTGAAACAGCGACAGCAGGACTTGCAGCTGTTCCATCATTATCATATGTGCCATTCTCTTTAGGGCAAGTAAGCAGTGCAACAGGTGTTTTAGGAGATAATGTTGCAGTTCAAAAATTTGTTCTTCCAATATGTGAAGCTTTTACCTGTACAGCTGATTGGCAAATGTGGCTTTCTAATTTAATGGGACAAATTCCTGGCGTGGATTTTGCAGCAAAACTTGCGGGTTATAATGATGTCAAACAAGCATTTAATCCCTATAACAGTAAGGCAATGGCAATTGCTAGTTTTTGCTTACCAGCAATAATTGTGCACAGACAAACAAGCATGGCAATAGAATGCAACTATGCAAGATGCTTAAGTGAAGGAACAGGTTATATGGGTTCATCACCAAGCCAATGTAAAGCAGACAAGCACTACGCAGAATGTGTGCATACTTTGGGCGGCATATTTAGTATTATTCCTTTTTATTCTCTCATAAGAGACCTTGGAAACACGATAAAAGGAATCTTTAGCGACCCAGTAACATTTTTAACAACAGCGGGAGTTTCAGTTGGCTGTAAATTACTACCAGGAATAACACCAATAGAACATGCAGTAAAAGGAACATGCAACGCACTTGCAGGAATAACATCCATAACTAGGGTTTGGAGCATAATAGGTGATATGATAGACCCAAGAGGACTGGTAGATCCTGGAATAGATAATTATTGTGAACAAGTAATCACTGCAATCGATCCAAGAACTCAATACTGGCAAGGTATGTCAACACAACCAGACCTCGTAGATTTCCAACAAGACATAAAAAATGATGCAGGAGCAGTAATCGGAACCTGCAAAGACGGAATGTGCACATTCAACGATGCATCAGGAATGAAAGGCTTAAGCTTCTCAGCAGAAGTTGGCGCTACAGGTCGAGGAACAACTAATGATGGAAATATATATTCTAACGATGTTTACATATTCTATGATGATGGCAGCGGAGGAGCAGAGTATAAAGGAACTGCTTCAGAAATTAATAAAGAATTTAATGACATATCCAAGTCAATAATTATCGCTGATTACTTAGCTTCTAGACCCAGTACTAATCTTGATACAGGAGAAATAATTCCTCCACAGATTCCTGCAGGCACTTCTGGTGACGAGTTAGCACAAACATTGTTTTTTGATTCCACTTCTCTTGAAATTGCTTCAGGTACAACTGGTGCAGATAGTACAGATTCATCAACTGGCTCAGGGACTCCCTCTAGTGTTGTTATAAATGTTGATAAAGAAGATGAATATGGCTGGTATGCTGATTTAGGTCTTTTTAAGAATGGAAAACCTAATTTTGAAAAAGCAAAAGTTGTGAGAGAAAATGGTTATGAAGAAGCAACAAGAACTCAAAGTAAATTGATAAGAGACTTTGCTAAAGAATATCCTGACCTTTCTACTTCTATGATAGCTTATGCTGATGCGCAAGATGCTTATTATAATGGTAAGGCAGATAGAGACACAGACATATCAACCAAATCAGGTAAAATAGTTGATATTGAATCTCAAATTGCTGAAGGAGATAACACAATTTGGATTTATGAGGATGGTGAGCCGGAATTGTATACTGAGGAGCAAGCAAAAGAAAGATTGAAAAAACTAAATAAAGATATAAAAACTCTTGAGAAGCAAGATAAAAAATTAAAGCAAGACATGGATAAAGGCATGGCAAATCTTAAGACTGATGCTAATTACGAGCTTCTTTGGACTGGTTTTGGTGCTTGGCAGAGTATGCTTGGCATTGGAAAAACTATGGGTTTGATGAAAGATTTATTTGGTCTTAAAAGGGGTGAGGATTCTCATTTTATGCCATGGCTTACTAATCTTTTAAATGAGGCTAACAAAGCGATTGACAAGGTTGCTTTCCCTGAAACACAGATTTGTCAAGGTAAGTATGACAAGAACGCCGACCAATCATCTTTTACTATGATTAAAGAAGGAACATTATCTTATACAAGCGCTTCTTATATTACTGCTACGAGAAGCCAGCGAATGGCAACTGATAGTGGTTATAGTTATTATGATTATTTTATATCTGGTGGTGTTTACAATGCTAAAAAGGATGGTTTAAAGTTTAAAGTGCTGCTTTTCACCCCTAGAAAGGATTTGACTTCAGAGGTTCGAGGATTTGAAAACGGTGCTGTAACTCTTCTTCAAGGCGAGAAAGTTACTTTCAGCGGATCGGGTATGCTTAGATATAATAGCACACAAGTTTATAATAAGGTGTGCATAGAATTTTTGAATAATGACTTGTATAATTATTTCGATAGAATAGAATTAGAAAATGGAAATAGACTTTGTCAAACTATTGTTGTGGAAGGTTAATAATATGAATAAAAAAGCTCAAATAACATTATTTGTGATTGCAGGACTAGTTATGATTGTTTTAGTTGGATTGCTTCTTATGATGCGAAGTATAAGTATGAAAAATTTACCTCCAATAGATGAAACAACCAGTGTTCAGACAGAGTTTGTTCCCTTGAAAAATTATGTTGAAACTTGTATTTCTGAAATTGCAAAAGAAGGTCTTAAAAAAATTGGGTTTCATGGAGGGTACATCGCTCCTGAAAATCAGGGTTTTTATGCAATTCCTGGTATGCCAACTTCGTCATCTGCTTTAGAGGTTTTTCCTGGCTCGGGTGAATATGTTCCTTATTGGTATCATTTAAAAAGTAGCATGAGCTGTACTGATTGTTTTTTTGAAACAAACATTCCGGTTCTAGAAGGGCAAATTTCTTCATCGATAGAATCTCAGCTCGCGATTTATCTTGATGAAAATATTGACTCATGTCTTAATAATTTCAAACCTTTTAATGATTTATATAGTGTTGAGGTTTTGGGTGATTTAGAGTCCAACATTATTTTTTCAGAAACTGATGTTAAGATTAGTTCGACTTTGCCTTTAAGAATTATTTCACAGGGAGAAGTTGTTGATATGAATTCTTTTCAAACAACTTTAGATGTGGATTTTAAAAGGCTTTACTTAATAGGGATGCAAATTTTGCAGCAATTAGAATTAGATAATGGTTCGAGAACTTTTGAGGATTTTACAACCATGATTATTGATACTAATTCTATGGGTGATGATTCACCTTTGCCACCATCAACAGGGTTTACTGTTTATGAATTTGCAGCGCCACAAATTTGGATTTATTCAGAAGTTAAAGACGCTTTGCAGAATCTTTTAGCAGAATATGTTCCTTACAATCAGATTCTCGGTTCAAAAGAACATATGCGCTATATTTCTGATGATGAGTTTTCTCAGTCTATTTTTACACAGTTTGGTCGTTCGATTTATTATGATTCTGATGAACTTTCTAAAGTGAAGATTAATTTTCAATACCTTCCATGGTGGCCTATCTACTTAGATATCTCTCCTAGTAATGGTGGTGTTATCATGCCTGATTCTCATTTTAGCACTTTCATCATTCCTTTGGCTTTGCAAACTTATGATTTTACATATGATGTTTCTTATCCTATGCTTGTTACTTTGGAGGATAAATATGCTTTTGGAGGTAAGGGTTTCACTTTACAATTCGCTTTTGAGGTAAATATTCGTAATAATGCACCAATAACAACTGATGCTCTGAATCTTTCTTTTGAACTCGTTGAAGAAGATTCATTATTTGGAAATCCTCTTCATTGGACTTCAGGAGATATAACTATCAAAACGATTGACAAGAAATCAAATCTGCCTTTAGAACACGTTTTGGTTTCTTTTGATTGTGTTGATGAATCGGCTTTTATTGGTGAGTCAAAAATATCTGATGGTGAAGCAAAAGTTGTTTCTAAGCTTCCTATTTGTATGGATGGTCTTGTTACTGGCATGAAAGAAGATTATTTTGTAACTCCGGAGCTTTTAACAACAAGTGTTGGTGTTTCAAAAGAGATTCAATTATCTCTTGAACCAGTTTCTGAGTTGAACATGAAGATTCAAAAAAAGGAGCTTAAAAAAGAGCCGATTTCAATGGGTGAATTTGAATGGGTTTTTAGAAATCAGAGTATGTACTTAGATGATGATGAATCAGTTATCATTATTTTTACAAGGCAGAGAACAAGCATTAGTGATGATGAGTTTGTTAGTGTGTACAACGTTTTAGGTTTTAATTCTGATAGAGTTCCCGTGGAGCTTGTTAGTGGATTATACAAGATTGAGGCTTACAGTCTTTTAGGTGTTGGTGATAATTATTCACGTCAAGAAATAGTTTTTCCAGAAAAGGAAATGTGTTATGATGCTGGTCTATTTGCGGGTCAAGAATGTCAAACTATTGAGGAGATTGTTTTTAATTCAACTGTTTTTACCGGTGGTATTCTTTTTGATGAATCAACTAGTGGTTTTGTTAATATTTCTCTTGAGAATTTAGAATCTGGTGTTATAACTTTGAATTTGGTTGTTCCTGATGTTGATCAATGGTCTGACTTTAAAGATTTAAGCACTCTTACTTCTTATGAGAATTACTCAGTAACTCATCGTTCTGATTTGTTACCTATTTTTGGTTAAGAATAGAAAAAGAAAATTAAAGAAAAAAATAAAAAACTATTTTTTTTGTTTTTATAATCGTCGCAATATTTCTTCGTATCCTGAAGTTCCTGGCAATGTCAAGTTGCTTGTAGGTTTTTCTGGCGCAGCATTCTTTTTTATCACGTCTTTGTTTAGCTTTCCATACAAGTGATATTCCATAAAGTTTTTCACTCCTGCTTTCATTGTTGGCACGTTTACTTCGTTTGGCATTACGTTGTATGTTTGCATTAAGTAGTTCGTGTAAATATCCGGGTTTGCATCAATCTTAAGTCCTGATAAAATCGTGCTTATAGATTGTTCTTTTAGTGAATCTGTTTTTTCACTTATCGTGAGATCATAAACATTTACAAATCCTTTTTTTCCTAGTGCGCTTAATAATTTGCTTTTGTCCGGTAAGAATGTGTTTGTAATCATCGAGTCTATGAATGCGTTGTCTGTTTTATTAACAATTCCATGCAATGGGTTGTTTGCATTTTCAAGACTGTATGCGCTTTCTATTATTGCTTCTGCTGCGTTTTTTATTTCTTCTTCTTGTAGTGCTGAGTAATCTACTTTTCCTTTTTTTTCTTTCAGCATCTTTGTTATTTCATAGAAGATGTTTCCTTGCCATGCTTTAATCATGCCGATTGTGTTTTCAGCATCATTTTTCAGTGTTTCAATCTTTCCATCGATTATGTTTGTTAGGGTTTGTTCAGTCATTTTACTTGTTATGATTCTTTCAAGTATATAAATCTTTCGTTTTTTAACTACTATTAAGTGATTAAAATAAAAATATTTAAATACTACCTGTGGTTTACAATACAAAAAACCAAAAGAGGTACCCTTAATTCTAAGCAGAATGACAATAGATTCAATCAAAAATTAGAAATAAATTAAAAAATAAAGAAAAATTACTTTTCTTCTTTAGTCTTTTTATCGTTTAAATATTTATGATGTTCTGAATATAACTTATCTTTATTAAATTGCCTAGTTATGTGACCAAACGCATAATTTTGAATATTTCTTCTCATAGAATCTTTATGTATCTTTTCTTCATCAAGATTATGTTCTTTAATAAGATATTTCATCCAACCATCACCATGTTTGTCCGGGTTTATGTCTTCTATCGAATGCTGAAAAAGTTCATTGTTGAGTTTCTTAAAATTCGCTGTTTGTTCATCTTCAGCAATAGCCATAAAATCCTTTTTACCCACAGATTGCTTAATTTTATTCTTGTGAGGTGTGTAGATGCCATCAATCATTTTCTTGTTAAAATAATTATTTTTTAACATATCACCGCTTAAAACATCTTTAAGTGGATGAATATCAGAATTAACATCATAAACCTTATCAACAAGATCTTCAACCTCTTTCTTAGCTTTTTCATTATAATCTTTATGACCTTCTTCTAGAATAGTATATTTGATAGTTCCTTCGCCACTATACTTCTTAAGAATTTCCGCAATCTTGTAATTTAAATGACTATCCATGGCTTTAACAGAACCAATAATTCCATCCATATCTGTTTTTCTTGATTCAATAGTCTTGTCAATATTATCATAATCCCAATCATCCTCTGGTTTTTCTTTTTTTTCATCCATAATTACCACCACTATTTATGAGGCATAACAACTTAATAAACCTTTCGATTTCAGAGAATAATAGCGTAATATTTATAAACATCGAATTTATAATAAAAACTATACAATCTACTCATTGTAAAAAAAAGAATAAAGGTGATATATTTGGCTAAGAAAAAATCAGAGAAAAAATCAGATACTCCAAATCAACAAATAGATCAATTACAAATAGATATTCCTGACGAAACAAAAAAGAAGCTTGAAGCGATAAAAGAAAAGCTAGATCAATTCCAAAAAAAACTTTTAGAAAAATTTGATAATTACATCATGGGCATCGCACTTTTGCCCCCAGAAAAAGATGACAAGAATAAAGAAAAAATAAACACATTAGTTCTAATAGATGATTCAGACAGCCAGAAAATGTCCAAAGAAGAGCTAAAAGAAAAGCTCACAACAATCATCGCAAAAATGGCTGAAGACATTGACAAAAATCTTAATGTTGAAACAATAATATTAACAGAACTATGGCAATCTTGCTATGATGCAAAATATGATCTCTTACAAATGATAGCTATGTCTGCCCCTGTTTTTGATAAAGGAATGCTTGCAGCAATAAAAATTGCAGAAATACACAAAACAATGGTTCTAAAGAAATTCGAAAAATATATTGTTTCATATGTTCTTGCAGGATCACTTGTCCAAGGAAGAGCAACACCAGAATCAGACATAGATGTATTCATTGTTATCGACGACACAGACGTAAAAAAGATGACTCGCGCAGAATTAAAAGATAAACTCAGAGCCATAATAATAGGAATGGGTATCGATGCAGGAAAGATGACCGGAATCGAGAACAAATTAAATGTGCAAGTATATATTCTTACAGATTTCTGGGAGAACATCAAAGAAGCAAACCCAATAATCTTTACTTTCCTAAGAGATGGAGTACCATTTTATGACAGAGGAATATTTATGCCCTGGAAACAATTACTTCACATGGGTCGTGTCAAACCAAGTCCAGAAGCAATTGAGATGTTTAAATCAACCGGCGAACAAATGATAGAGCGAGTAAAACTAAAAATTAAAGATATAGGTATGGAAGATTTGTTTTATGCAATACTAACCCCATCACAAGCAGCCCTTATGATGTATGGAGTTCCACCACCAACACCTAAAGAAACACCGGATGTATTAACAGAGGTGTTCGTTGAAAAAGACAAACTTTTGGAAAAAGAATATGTTGATATATTAAAAAGAAATATAAAAGTAAGAAAAGACATGGAACACGGAACAAAAAAAGAACTTTCAGGAAAAGAACTGGATGTCTTATTATCAGATGCAGAAAAATACCTGAAAAGACTAAATAAACTATTTGAACAAATAGAAACCTTAAAAGAAGAAGAATCAGTCCTACACACATATGAAAGTGTCGTAACCATTATTAGAGATATTTTAAGGCTTGAAGGAATAGAACGAGTAAAGGATACAGACATAATAACAGTATTTGGATCAGAAGTTATAAACAAAGGCCTAATACCTGAAAAGTTTTTAAGAGTGTTAAAAACCATTTCAAAAGCCAAAAAAGACTATGATGCAAAAAAACTTACAAAAACAGAAATACACAAGGTTATGAAAGAAGGAAGAGAACTCATCAAGTTCCTCGTAGAATACATTCAAAGAAAAAGAGGACGAGAACTCGAAAGAACAAAGATTCGTGTCAAGCACGGAAAAAAATATGGAGAAGTAATACTGCTTGGAAAAGAAGCATATATAATCCATGACATTGACAATGATGATAAAGATATATCAAAAGCAGAAATAACAGAAAAAGGTTCGTTAGGATCTATAAGTAAATCAAATCTTGAAGAGTTAGAAAAAGCTCTTGCCGCAATTGAAATACCTGAAAAAGCATTTATAAAAGAGCCAATTTTTGAAGACTTAAAAAACATCTTCGGAAAAGACGTCGAGATACTTATAAATTACTAAAACAATCGGTCGATTACTAAAGGTAATTAAAAATTAGACTGATAATAATTTCCTTTAGACAATAGAATGTGAAAAGCAATCCAATAACTATTGTCACATTCCAGATAACAGTAATCTTTTTAAACAGAGATAACTTTTTCTAATTAAAATGAGTAATGTAAAAACAGGCATAAGGGTTTTTGATGCCATGACCACTAAACCTATCTGTGTACAAGAACACTATACCGCCGAGGAATGCGCAAAGATGATGAAAAAATTCTCAGTTGGCAGCATACTAGTAAAAGATGGAAAAGTTGTTCATGGAATAATAACTGAACAAGATATGGTTTACAAAGTAGTGGCTAAAAACAGAAATCCCAAGGAAGTGTTAGCGCGAGAAATAATGGTTACAAATCTTTTCACAGTAACACCCGATAAAGACATATACGATGCCATGCTTATGATGAGAAACAATGATATTAGGCATCTCCCGGTTGTTGATGACGATAAATTTGTTGGATTTTTAACTATGAAAGATATCTTAAAAATAGAGCCTCAACTTTTTGAGTTACTAGTTGAAAAAATACGACTTCGGGAAGAAGATACAAAACCTCTTAGGGAAGAGTCAGGTCTTTGTGAGTCATGCGGTAACTTTTCAGATAGTCTTTTAGAAATTGATGGCATGAAAAAATGTCCTGAATGCAGATAAATCAAATCATCGACCAACATCAAGAAAAGTTCTTTTCTCAAAAGAATTACCTAAAGGAATTTCTCCAAACTCACAATTCTTACAAGTCCAATCCAAGTACACCCAACCTTCAATTTTATAGCTTTTTAAAGCATCAGGAATTTTTGCCCTTAAAAAAGCGTGTTTAGGAACAAACACTAATTCTGTATCCACACCAATTGATTCAAGCAAAGATGCGAGCAGAAAAGTCCCTGATTCACAATCAGCACCTTTAGAAAACAATACTTCAACAGCGGGTTCAACATATTCAAAATTTACAGGGTCAGGCACATATTCAATATTGTCTCTCACAAAATAATACATGGCTTTCGCTTGACAAACTCTTTCTCCAGAACAAGTCTTTGTAGCAATAAGATTTGCAGTTCTTTTGATGACTGGATTTGTAGGATCAACAAATTCTTTGAAATCTTGTACTGTGGAGATGTGATACGTCTTGTTTGAAAGTGTGCCTTCAAAGAAAAAAACATCCTCAACAGATGGTATGTTTTCAGGTCTGGGGTCAAGTTTTATATTATAATATGGAATAATCATTACAATCAATAAAAAAATCAAGAATACTGCAAGAATATATCTGAGTGGACTTCTTTTCTTTTCTTCCACTACTTCAGGAAATGTTGGTAGTTTGTTCATGATAAAATATTATTTATAGTAACCTTTAAAAATAATTCTATTTTTACCATATAAATGTCTCAAAATTTCAAACCAACAAAAAACACCATTCCAAAACACGTAGGTATAATTCTTGATGGTAATAGACGATTTGCAAAACGCTTAATGATGAAACCTTGGAAAGGTCATGAATGGGGTGCAAAAAAAGTTGAAGAGCTTTTGAAGTGGTGTAGGGATTTAGGTGTAAAAGAAATAACTCTTTACTCTTTTTCAATGCAGAATCTGAACCGACCAAAAGAAGAATTCGATTATATAATGAATATATTCAAAAAAGAATTTTTAAGGATTCTAAATGACGATGAAGTGATGAAAGAAGGTCTTAGGGTGAATATCATCGGTCGGATTCATCTTCTTCCAAACGATGTGCGTGAAGTATTAGAAAAAGTAATGGAAAAAACGAAAAACAACAAGAAATACATAGTTAACTTCGCAATTGCATATGGTGGAAGAGAAGAAGTAATAGATGCTGTGATTAGACTTGGAAAAGACTTAAAAAACGGAAAAGTAGATGTTGAAACGATAAATGAAGAAATATTTCAAAATTATTTATACATCATTGATGAACCAGATTTGATAATTAGAACTGGCGGTGATAAGCGTACATCAAACTTTCTAATATGGCAAAGTAATTATTCAGAATGGTTTTTTTTAGAAAAATGTTGGCCTGAATTTGAAAAAGAAGATTTTTTAAAAGTGCTTGAAGAATTTGCTGATCGTGAAAGAAGATTTGGACGATAAATCTTTTGAATTTCTTTTACAAAATAAATACATTTAAAATAAAAATATGATTCCTATTATTGGTGTTGAACAAATGAATAATCCTCAATATGATGGTGTTTCAACAGAAGTGTTGATTGAAAATAGAACATATGAAGCTTTTTTTCCAGAAAAACATGCCGCAGGCATAGTAGTTAGTAAATCTGGAACAGCTGTTGTAACAAATGAAGAATTAATTAATATTTTTAAAAAAGAAAACTCAAAGATAAAAACAAAAGATGAAATAAGCAAGATATCCAAATCATTTAAGAAAAAAGGTAAAACTGTAGTTTTTACCAATGGTTGTTTTGACATATTGCATGTAGGACATGTAAGATTACTTGAAAAATGCAAAATGTTAGGAGATTTTTTAATAATAGGATTTAATACTGATAATTCTATTAGAAAATTAAAAGGTATTAATAGACCAATAATTAATGAGAATGAAAGGGCAGAAATGTTGGCTGCGCTTACATGTGTTGATTATATTGTTTTTTTTAATGAAAACAACCCTTCGGATTTGATAAAAAAAATAAAACCAACAATTCAAGCAAAAGGAGAGGATTATTCTAACAAACCAATGCCTGAAAGAAAAATTGTAGAAAAATACGGTGGAAAAGTCATATTAATTCCTTTAGAAAAAGGATTCTCAACAACAAATATTATTGAAAGAATAAATAACAAAAAATAAAACTTCTCTTAAAAAAATGCGGTAAATAAATACGCTGCGTATGTTAACTCTATTTCTTAATAAGTCTTATTAGTTAGTTTTATCATTCTACATCAATCTTTTGCTAAAAATATAAATAAGAAGATACAATCACCCAAACATTTAAAATAAAAATGTGATTACCATTATTGGTGATGAACAAATGAATAATCCTCAATATGACGGTGTTTCAACAGAAGTGTTGATTGAAAATAGAACATATGAAGCTTTTTTTCCAGAAAAACATTCAGCAATCGAAGGCATTGTGTGTGAATCAAAAGACAGAAATTATCATGATGTTTTTGCAATACAGCCAGATTTTCACACAACTTGTTATATAAAAGAAAAAGGCGCTGATGAATGGAATCTTTTGTATCAAGGTCCTTCAAGAAAGTTCAAGATTGATGGCGAACGAATTGAAAACAAAGAATTATTTAGTATTTTGCTTGCATTAGAATCTCCTGAAATTAAAAATGAATATCATAAGATGAAACAAGCAGAATCTTTACTAGATGAAATTGAAGCAAAACAAAAAGAACTAATTGAATTGATGGATAATTAATTTTTTCTTGTAAGCAAATTTTCTGCTAGTTTTAAAAAGAATTCTTCAGAGCTTTTTTCAAGCTTTGCTTCTAAAAGACTTTTTACTCCAGCCATAGTTTTTTTTTTGCAGAGTTTTTTACAGTAGTCTATTGCACCTGTTTTATTTAATATTGTTATTGCTTGTGATAAATCTTTTTTTGTCTTAACAGATTTGTTTAATATTTGTATTATTTTTTTGTCTTTTTTCAAAGCCTTTATTATCGGAAGTGTTTTTTTCCCTTGTATGATATCCGACCCCACTGCTCTACCTTTGTTCATTTCTAAATCCACGTCCATTAAGTCATCATGGATTTGAAATGCGATCGCTATGTTTTCAGCGTAATCTTTTAACTTTTTGATTTGTCTTTTGTTAGCTCCACCAAGTATCGCTCCAATTTCAATTGATGCTTTTATAAGTTCGGCAGTTTTTTTTGTCGCCATGTCCAGATATTCTTTTTCTGAAACTTTTTTTTTATTTTCAAAAGCAACATCCATTACTTGTCCTTTGTTAACAAGATAATATGCTTTGTTATAAACATTGATTGCTTCTGTGATTTTTTTAGGCTCGATTTTTGATTCGGTTAAGCATTCAGATCCTATTATTAGAAGAATATTTCCAGCAATTATTGTATTAGCAACAGCATTTTTTGATGATTTTTTATTGAACAAAACACCTGCATATTCCTTTTCACAATGCTTTTTTAGGAAATAATCTTTTAACTCTTTTTGAACTGTTGGCATACCTCTTCTTTGTTCGTCTTCATCCATTAAATCATCATGTATTAGTGTTGAGTTATGGAACAATTCAACACTTAGCGCTTCTGAGATGATGTTCTTTTTTCCATCAACACCTTTATATGCTTGAAGTAAAATTATTGGTCGAAGTCTTTTTCCACCGGAGAGAACAAATTGTTTTATAATTTTTTCAAAAGAAGTATTGTCTAGTTTTTTATTAATCAGTGTTTTTAGTTCTTTGTTTATTTCTTTTTTTAATTTAATGACTTCTTTTTCAAAATAACTCATGTTAACTTTAAGAATGAAAGCTTGCTTTAAATATTTTGTTTTCAAGTCCTATCGCGATGTTATAATCGGTGGTAGAATTGTGTTGGTTCAGAATATGTTTCTTTGAAATGTTTTTGAAATCTTTTAATGTAGGTTGTGGAATTCAGTGTTAGTCCTGCTATGCTTATGGATGCAAATGCTTTTTTCTGAGCTATTGAAACTCCGCTTTTCGCAATTTGTATTGCACCATATATTGCTATTGGTGCTAAAAGTCCTATCGTTCCAGTAGTTATTGCTCCTAATGCCAGTACTCCTGCATAGGCAGTTTCTAGTACGCTGTTTGTTGCGGTTATTTGCCAGGATTCTTTATGTATTATTTTTCCTATTGTTTCTTGGTCTTCTTTGAAAAACATTCCACCCACATACATTTTTACTCCATCTTCTAGATATTTTCCTATTTTGAATGATTTTTTGATTATTGTTCTTAAAATTTTTGGTTCAATATGTGCATCAATTCCTTTTTCTAATCTTTTATATGCTTCATCTATGAATAAATGAATTTTTTTTAAGAATGTTCGTTCGCTGTAGTTATAGAAGCGAATTATCTCTTTACTTATTATTCCTGTCTCTGCGATTTGCTTTTGTATTTTGTCTTCAAGCAGAATGTTTTCTTCTTTCATTAATTAATAAGAAATACGAACAACTTAATAAATGTTACTATTATTCAGTGATTATTTCTGCTTGAAATTTGTAAATTTTGTTTTCAGAATCCTGCCAAGCATTAAAAGGAAGACCTGCTTTTTGACATAAACAATTCAAGAATTGACCAACAGTAAAATTATTTTCAGTTGCAACCTGTGGAAGTAATAAACCAGAACCAAAAAGGCCTTTTATAATAAGACCATCAACACCAATTATTATTTCTCGAAAATAATCTTTAGGACTATTTACCATAATCAATTCAGGCACACTAAGAATTGAAACTTCTATTTTTAAATCTCTAAGTTCGCTTTTTTCTAACGGTGGAAATCTAGCATCATGAAAAGCAGCGCTTCTTGCAGCTTCAATAACTGCCTTATAAAGAGGCATAATTGGGTACGGAAAACCAATACAACCTCGAAGATTTCCACGTTTATGAAGTGTTACGAACAAACCTCTTTCCTCATTTAAATGAATAACCTCATTTATATTGGGTTCGTCTTGAAAAAACCAAGTCTTTATAGATTCTCTGGCAAAATCCAAAATAAGTTTTTTATCCTTTTCATCCATATCGAAGAATAAACATCCTCTTTATTTAAATCTTACTTAGCTTTCTTAAATTTTGTGAGAAATTGAGTGTTTTCTTTTTTAATTCTATCACAAGCATTCATTATTGCTTTTTTTGCATCTTTCTTACTGTTACCAGTTTCGACAATTATTTTAGGTATGCCAATAAGAGGATGTTCAATGTTATATGCTGCAATTTTTATATCTGCATCGTTCCAAAGTTCTTCTTTTAAGGCATTTACAAATGTATGATCAGTACCTTTAAGTTCAAATACAACTCGATACTTTGTGTCCTCTAGAAATTTTATTTCCATGTCAATCTGGAAAAGACCTTTATTTATAAATTTAACTATTAAAAAAGGTGTTAAAGAAGGCCAAATAATTTGACTATAAAAAATAAGTATAATAGTATAAACATCCAGCCTTTCCATCTAGAAACTTTCTTGTCCCTCATAATGAAAAAGAAAAGTAATGTTGTTAAAAACATGAAAGGCACTCCAAAAGTCATCATGGTCGTAGTAACTTTAAGGTTTGATATAAGAGCGGAAATTCCTATTACAATAAAACTGTTAAAAATATTTGATCCTAAAACATTCCCAATTGCCATTGCTGATTTACCTTTTTTTGTAGCAATTATGGTGACTGAAAGTTCTGGAAGTGATGTTCCAAGAGCAACAACTGTTGCAGCGATGACTTCTGTTCCAAAAGATAGTATTTCTGAGAGTTTTATTATTGAAACAACTGTGTATTTAGCACTAAAATAAATTGCTACGGTTGTTATCAATAAAACTAAGATATTTTTGCAGAGTTTTTTTTTATCACATCTAGTTCTTACTTTTTCATCTAATTCTATTTGTACTTTTTCTTTTTTATAAAAAATGTGACCGAGGTATATGATGTATCCAAAAATGCAGACTAATCCTTCAATAAAGCTAAATGTACCATCTAAGCTCATTATGAGAATAAGTATTGTTGAGGCGATTAGTAGTGGCATGTTAAAGTTAATCTCTTCAAAGCTGTTTTTCATTAGTTTTGTAATGATTACTGATGCACCAAAGACTAGTAATATATTTGCGATATTTGAACCAACAACATTTCCAACAACGATTTCTGATGATTTATGGATAACTGCAAGTATTGATGATGCGAGTTCTGGAAGTGAGGTTCCAATACTTACAATGGTTACACCAATTATAAATGGACTCATCTTGAAGAACAAACCAATTTTCTCAGCAGCTGTTGTGAAGAAATCTGCACTTTTAACAAGAATTATGATACTAACAATTAGCATAATTATCCAGAGTATTATTGTAATCATTCTTGTTCTTTTAACATCTTGTTCTTTTTATTAGTTGTCTTTTTCAAATCTAAAACAAGTGACTTTTATGTGTTCAATTCTTTTTTTATGATGCTCCATGATTTTTTTTATTGGAAAGTTGAATTCAAACTTGTTTGTGCAAATGAAACTATTTGAGTTGGCTTTTTCTTGTATGAACTTTTCAGTTTCAGTCTTGTGAAACGTGTAGATAACTGGTGCTGTAAGCATAGCTTTTTTTAAGAAGTCAGAATCAGCGTGTTTTTCTTTTGTTCCAAATGGCGGGTTTTGAATAACAACATCAGTTTTTTCTTGAAAAAATTCTAAATCTTTCTTTATGAGTACATATTTTTCTTCTGAAATCTCTTCAAAATCCAGGTTTTCTTGTAATATTTGGACTGCTTTTTCGTCTTTTTCTATAAAAAACACTTTTTTTGTTCCTAAAAGTAGACTTCCAATACCAAGTGTTCCTGTTCCTGCTCCAAAGTCAGCAATGATTTTTCCTTCAATGTCTCCTTTAAGCATTGCAAACCATAATACTTCGGCAGCTATTTCGGAGTCTGTTGGGTATTGTTCCATCATAACGTTTGGGTTTTCAAAGGTTTTTAGTTTTGAAAGCCTTACTGCCAATTCTTTTTTACTCATTATTTCATCGTGTTTTTTTGTTGTTTATAAATCTTTCAAACAAAAAATAGTTACTTTACAGTGGTAAAAAAGCGAAAGATTTAAATACTTATTAAAATTAATAAGATAAAATAGAGGTGAAAACTATGATTAAAAACAAAATAATCGAATACAATAAGATATTTGCCTTAGCTTCGACGGCAGTTATTGGGGCAATGACAAGACCTATAATACCAAGATTATTTTTCGAGAAGCCATTAAATCCATTATATAGTGCTGATGAAATAGACTTTGCAACTAAAACAATGAATGATGTTAAAAAGTTTGCAGAAGAATTTACAAAAACACTTCATGATTTAAACTCAATATTGTTTGCAGAAACAAAAGTAGATAATGCAATACACCAAACAAATAATTATGCAAAAACCTTATACAATCAACAAAAAAATATACAATGAAAAAACCAAAAGACTCACTTGATTATTCACTCTTCACAGTATCTGTAAAAGCACTACAAGAAACATGGAGAATGCTAGAATTTCAGATAAAAGAAGTCACAGAAAAAAAGAATGATTTAAACAAAAACCTGAAATTTTCAATAAACTATGATGATGTGGAAAAAACAAGTGGTTATCTTGATGAAGCAAAAAACTATCTTTCACAGGCAAGATTAGAAATAGAGAAAGAGATAGCCCAATTAAATGAACTTTCACGAAACTATCTGGAAGGAAAAGTGCAAGATCTACACAAATCAACAATTCAAGTGTCAAATAGTTCAAAATTTTTTGATAAAATGGCAGATGCCACCAAATACCTAGACTTATCAAATAAAAGCTTTGATATAATGCGACAAGCTTATATACAAAGAAATTAATTATAAACCATGAATGAAACTAAAGATATGTCTTTAATAGAAAGACTTAATGAAGAATTAATGTATATAAATATACCTTACACAAGATTAGAATCTTTAGAGAACAAATCAGGCCTTTTAGTAAACTTTTTTGGCAAAATCAACCCTTATTTTTTAGAAAGATCCATGACGATATGTCAAAAATATTCTGAGTTGGTAGAAAAATATAATCACAGAATAGATGAAATGGGTTATTTATTCGCTGGTTGTCAAAGAGGTTTGGCCTTTAACGCAGAAAATACTTTTGAAGGATTAACAAATTATGTCCAAGACTGGCCTTCCCTAAATGAACTGCATGAAGAAATGAAATCTTTTAGTAATTATTTGAAAACAACAGCAAAGATTATCAAAGAAAAAAATGTGAATGAGTTAGATTCTGAAACGAAAAATATGCTTTCAAAAGTTAAGATTAAAGATGATTCAGAGAAATTTTCAAGTTTAATGATGGGAATTGCTGAAAAATATGATGAACTTTTGAAATCAAGTGAGAATGTTGAAGAATTTATTTTAGGTTCAGCCTCACGAATAAAAAACTAAACCAACTATTTTCTCAAAAAAAAGAATATTTATCCATATAAATATTGGAACCTGTAATATAATAATTTAGAGCATAATAATATTTAAAAACTATCATTTTCTCACTTTGTATTGGGGTGATTAAGCATTATAGGCGTAAAAAAGGTTAGAGATATTGCTAAAGAAATCTTTGACATAAAGAATACTTTAAAGTCAGTTTTTAAAGCAATAAAAGATGATTTAGATATGCATCTTGACTCGATAAATCAGAATACTAATGAGATACAGGGAAACTATGAGTATCTTTTAAGATTGGAAGCAAAGGTAGATAAGCTTTCGGAAAAAGTTGATGATCTTCAAATGCAGGTTAATCCTCACTTTTATAATGATTCTTTTGACAATATAAGCCTTTCTCCTAGAGAAGAGGAGGTTTTTGTTGTAATCTACTCTGTGGATGAGGGAATAACAGTAGATGAGATCGCACGTAAATTAGGTTTAACAAAGGCACTTGTAGAAAGATATGTAAATTCTCTAATTTTTAAGAAGATACCTGTTGTTAGAAGAAGTTTTGATAATGAATATCTCTCTTTAGAGTATAACTTTAAAGATTTGCAGGCTCGAAAAAATATTTTGAAGCTTAATGGTTCTGCAACTCAACGATTGGTTTCAAAAGAAGCCATATAAGCATCATATAAGCTCACTTTTTCTTTAAGTTTTATGGATAAAAATAATAAATTAGTTTTAAATTTATTTTTTTAGTTTTTTTTAATTAATATAGTATATACTATAAATTGTTATTACAATATATTGTACTAACAATAAATAGTTTATCCAATCAATAGTTTAACCTATATATTTTACAAACTATATATTTTATAACCAATAAGTTTTTAAACGATGAAACTAGATTTAACTTGATGGGAAAGCCAGATACAGTGACTAACAAAAAATTACAGAAACAAAGTAGGAACCAAACAAGCAGTGACAAAAAACTGAAGACAAAAACACGCAGAGAATCGGAGTATCTTCAACTCAAAGGTTTCTTAAGCTTTCTCATACTACATGAACTCAAACAAAAGAGGTTGTGTGGTGAGGACTTGGCGAAAAAGGTGGGTGCTAGAAAGGGTGTTATTTTAACACCCGGCACCATTTATCCAGCTCTAAAAAAACTTAGAAACAAAAAACTCGTTAAGTACAAACGTGATGGGCGAAAGAAAAACTATTTTTTAACAGAGATTGGCGAGGGAGAGTTAGAAATATTATATGAGCTTTTTAGTGATTACTTCTATGGTTTAAAACATCTAATAAAAAGAAATTGAATTAAAAATTTTAATTTTTGCTTAAAAATTTTAATTATACATTTTTGACTCAAAAAGAATTTTTTGAAGGGTTGGTTTCATCGAGTCAATAGTTTCATAAAACTTTTCATCATCCATTATTTCTTCAGGAATCGTCATAGAGTGTTTATTAACAATTCTTCTGTGTGTGACTTTTGAAGTATAATAAATGGCTGCAGAGGTGACTGCTAACCCAATAGCTATATAGGGGTTTATTGGAAATGTAAATATGCCTGCAATAAGGCTTAGATCTCCTAATCTCATTATCTTTTTGGATTTATTACGACCTTGAATAATTGCTGAAGATATATTGTCTGCAAGTGTATTTATCTTTATTGTTAAAGATATTTCTTCTGTTGTTAGATGACCTACACAGTAATTGTGGAGCATGTTCATATAATCATATTTTGTTGAGGATTTGTAATTAGGGTTGTTATACATCTTTATTTGATTAAGTGTTGTTTCTATTACTAAATCTTCAATTGTTTTTGATGTTGAATCCTTTTGTTTAGATATTTTCCAAAATCTCATTATAATCACTGATGGTAATATTATTTTTCATTTAAAGATATTTTTTTCTCAAATATCCTCTTTCTTTCTTTAAAACCCCGTCTTTTTTATTGAAATAACCTCTTCTAAGTGTTTTCTCGTCGATAAACAAAAGTTTTAAATAGGTGAAGTTCGTATAATGTATATTATACGAACTTTTCACGGTTAAAATAAATGCAAAAAGGTGATAAAATGTCTGAAAAGAAAAGTAAAGCCCGTAAATCAGGTGGCTCAACAGTAGGAAAAGAAGTTTTAGTAGGACTTGTCTGTCTTGTACTTGGCGGATCAAACCTATTAAATGAGTTTGGAATGCTTTCTTATGAAATAACAGTTCCAAACATAATTGCAAATGCGCTTTTAGCAATTGCAGGTTTGTTGTTGTTGCTTCAAGCATATAAAATTGCAAGGCATCATTTCTTTTCGCATCATTTTTTAGAGTAAGTGAGGTAAGATGCTTAAAAAGCTTGATGTTGAGTTAAAACTAAGAGGTTTTAGCCCAAGAACTGTTGAATCTTATCTTTATTATAATAAGCAGTTCATAAACTTTTGTTCTAAACCTGCAGACTTAGTTTCTGAGGATGACATCAAGTCTTTTTTATCTTATCTTTTATCTGAGAAGAAAGTTTCTAACGCAACACTTGCATTAGTGAAATCTGCTTTAAAGTTTTATTATGATGAGATTCTAAAGATGAATATTGTTAATATTAAAACTCCAAAAATCGCTCAGAAATTACCGGTTGTACTTACAAGAGAGGAAATAAAGAGGCTAATATGTGGTGCTGGTTCAAAAAAAACTGTGCTTATAATTAAGCTTCTTTATTCATCAGGAATGCGTGTTTCAGAGCTGGTAGGTCTTAGGGTTTCTGATCTTGAGTTGGAGTCAAAAAGTGCATGGGTTCGTGGTGGAAAAGGTGCTAAAGATAGATTAGTTATTTTGTCTGATTTGGTTGTAAAAGACATTTATAAATATTTAAAAAATCGTTCAGAGGATTTATTATTTAATGGTAGAAATGGCAATTTATCGACGAGAAATGTGCAAAAAATTGTGTCTCTTGCGGCGAAGCGTGCGGGTATTTCAAAGGTGGTTACACCTCATACTTTAAGACATAGTTTTGCAACTCATCTTCTTGAAAATGGCACTGATATCAGGGTTATTCAGGATCTTTTAGGTCACGCTAATCTTCAGACAACACAGATTTATACCCATGTTTCTAATGCTGAAAAACGCAAAGTAAAGAGTCCTTTGGATCAATTGTAGGTTTTTATTTTTTTTAAAAATTTTAATCAAAAATTAAATCTTTTAAAACCACTTTTTTTGTTTTATTAATTGTATAAACTATATGTTGTTTATACAATTAATTGGTTTAGCAATATATTGGTTAAACAATAAATTTGTTTTTTTAATATCTAAAACTTTTAAGCAAAAATTGAATTATTCAGAAGTGGTTTTTTATGAGAAATTAACTTTTAACCAGTTCCACAGATTATTACCTAAAGATCGTCCCTCCTCGATGTCCTTGGCAATTTTAATAAGATTTTGAGCTTCCCTTGGACTACTAGACATCTTAGCAAGTTCCATAATGTAATTGGCCATGGTTTTTCTCATGCTTTTCATAGGACCTTTGAAATGATGTTTCTCATAATATTCAAGCATATCTAATGCTTGATTAAAATGCTTTTTTATTGTAAGGTCCTTTACTTCTGAAAGAATAACTATTCCAAATTTATAACTGTAATGCTGAATAACTTCTTTTTGATCAGGATATCTTTCCTTTGCGGTTTGAATAAGTTTTAGTCCCTCCTCAAATTTTTTATGAATCTTACTCTTATTCATGGCTTCTTTACACATGCTTTCGGCTACTTTTTTTTCAGTTATACTAATTATGGAATCAGCCTTTATATCTTCGAAATCTCTTTTTGCTTTGAGAATCAAGACATATGCTTCATCAAACTTATTGTGTGTGATTGCATTACTCTCTGCATCATTAAGTATGTGTTGGACGATAATTGAAAGTCCTTGTTTTAAAATTTGTTCAAGTTCTTCTTTCGCTTCCTTTGGAACACCCATTGATTTTATGGCTTTTAAGTATTCTTCTGCGTCAGCTTTTGCTTCATCATAACGACCGAATCTTGCTGCGGTATCAACGTCTTCAAGAAGAATATAATATACCTCTGAATACCCATGGATAACTTTTTTAAATAAAAATTCGTGTTTTTTAAGAATATTAAATGCTTTTTGCATTTCAATCCTTGCTTCTTTGGCGCGACCAAATTTAGCATGTTGTTTAGCTTCTTCTATAATTTTATTGACGATGATTCCTTGTTCTATTGATTCTTTCAGTTCTGTTTCTAATTTTCTTGCTTCTTCAATTATTTTTTCATCTCCATCTTGTTTTGCATACAAGTTAACAAGTGCAGCATCTTCTTTTATTTGTGAGAAATTGTTTGTTAATATGTGTTCTACAGCATCAGCTCTTATTGAATCAAAAATATCATTTTTTAGTTGATTTGCCTCTTTTAAATATTCAGCTAATCTATTTTTGCATTCTTGAAGTTTTAAGCTGTTTTGTGTTGTTGGATTTGTTTGTAAATTTCTTTGTAAATCAAAAAAAACATTTGATTCGTTTTGTATTTTGTGTGCGACGTTAACCAGTTCGTTGCAATTGTTTCTGGTTTCTTTTGACATTCCATATACTGATGAACTGCCGATACTGAAAGCAAATGCGAATAATAAGGCTTTTGTTATTGGTCTTCTCCAATGATTTTTTATTCTTTCAAATTTTTGATTTGTCTCATCTGCAAATTTATTTAATCCTCTTTGTGTTTGTTTGTTAAACTCTGGTTCAAGAATATGTACTATTTTGTTTCTTATGTTGGGATTAATCATTTACTTTTATCATTTAGATTAATATTTATAAATACTTTTCTATTTCCGTTGTTTTAATGGGTGATATTTATTTTTAGAAAGGTAGAACAACAATCTTTGGATGATTTGGTTTTTGGCATAGAAAGGGGTTTGACTGCTTTATTCCATACTTTGTCTAAAGATCAGAGTGTTTTGAATCTTTCAGGTCAGAGGCTTGCAAGATTGCTTTATGTTATGGAAAAGCCTTATGTAAAATTTGATGAGAAACAGTTTTCTTTTATTTTTAAAGATAATTTATCTAATTATGATTCTATGTTGGAGCAAGTGGCTTTTGATAAGAATAAACACATTGTTTCGGTTAATCTGAAGCAGGCTAAAGAAACTTCTTATGCTCTTTTAAAGACTATGAAAATTGCATCTGCTTATTCTAATAGTTTGGAGCTTTTGAATAAGAAAAAATTGTTGTCTCACACTTTTAAATCGTTTTATTTGACAAGAAAGAAGGATTACTCTATTAATGCATCTCCTCAGGCTATTTCTAGTCTTGTTTACAGGTTTAATAACTGTGATTTGAAGAAAACATACTTTCAAATTAATAAGCCTCAGAGACTTGTTTATGACTCTTTTGCGGACAAGTCTGATACGCGATTGTTCTTGGATTCTGTTGGAGGCCTTTTCAAAGGCGTTTCTGATAAGTTTCAAGAGTCCTCTTTCTTTCTTTTTGATCCTTATTTTTATAATTGCATGTTTTCTTCTTTTGATGTTTTTTTTAACTTTTCATATTATTTTGAGAGCCGTAGAGATTATTATTTGGTTTTTTCTCGTGATAAGAAGGATGAGAAGCGAAAGAAAAAATATGAGGGGCGATTTAGGTCTTGAGGGTTTTTTTCGGAGATTTTTTATCATAAAACCGAAAACTTTATAAACTTTAATCACTATACAGTAACAAAAGAGGTGTTTTACTATGAATACCATACAAAAAGTCACAAACTGGATTAAACAATATATACCAATTTCGAACAAAAGATTTACACAAGCAATTGATGAAATCAGATCAAAATATACTTCTCAAGCAGCAGATTTAGAAAAAGTACAAGAAGATTTTAACTTAAAATTCAATAATACAAACCAAACAATCGATGGACTGACCAAGAACGTTGATGGATTAACAAAAAATGTTGATGAAGTAAAGGAAGAACAAGGAAAAATACAGGTAAATTATAAAACCTTAGACTCAAATCTTCAGGAATTCAAAACAATTGTTGATGAAGTACAAAAAGGAAAATATGTTTCTAAAATCAAAAAAGTCAAAAAACCAGAAATTCTTGAAGAAGCAATAAAACTGCTCGACAAAAAATATGATGGCACAAGTGACATTGCAGTTATTGCAAAAGAAAAATATCCATCTGGAAAAGAAGTCATAGTGTATGAAGTTATGGGACAAATAAGAAAACTCTCAGCAGAAGAAGTATATGCACAAGTAAAAGAAACAAAAGCCTACAGAAAAGCAGAAGCAAAAACAGTAAAACCATCAACAAAAACAGCTAATTCTTACGAATTGTTGATGGAACCTGTCAATGAAGTAATAGGCTACTTTAAAAGACAAAAGCTTGCAAAGCTCATAACTCAATATGAAAACCAGCAAGGAGACAAGGATGCAAACAAAAAACTTGTTGAAAACATAGACTTGCCAGATAAAAAATCAGAAGAAGACATCAAATACACATACAAAGGACTGGAAAAAACAATAAGCCAAGAAACAATTGAAAGTATAAAAGAACAAAACGCACGAGAGCTTGAAGCTGCAAATACAGAGAAACTAAACAAGATGGTAGAATGCAGTGCAGACGCATTAAAAGCAGTTTACAAAGGGATGGTTAAAGTAAAAAACAAGATAAGAGACTCAAACTTTTTCTTGTTTGACTCAAATTTTTATGATTACTTGACAGATAATCCTTTAGAATTTTTCTCAAACATGAGTGCTTATAGAAGTAATAAAACAAACTATCAAGTATTCATTAATGCAGGAAGAAAAAAATAAAAATATTTTTTTTAACTTTTATTTATGGATTTAACATTCTATCAACAACCATGTGTTCACTTCGTAAGTTCAATATCTCGAAACGATTCAAATTATTAACTTCACTAATTAGTTTTCTCATAGCTTGTAATTCGTTTGTTTCTTTATTTTCAATGTTGAGACCTTCTTGGATTTTAGCTATTGCATCATTAATATTTCCATGTTCAAGAGAATTAACTGCATCTTCAATAAGTCTGTTAAAGCTTGAAAGTTGTCTTTTAACAATAGATTCAATTTTTAGTAATTCTTCTTCTAAATGCTCTTTGGTCTTACTAATGCTCATTATCCTTTTAGTCATTGCTTGTGCGGCGGCAGTCTGTTGAGGAGTTACAGCTGCTGCACTAGTTCGTGCTCTTATTAAACTCTTAAGTCTATTTTCTAAATTAGTTACACTTTTTTCTTCTTTCCAAACAGAAAGATCAATTCTTTTAATACTATCAGTAAGATCATTGAGTTCTCTGACAACTCTACAATCATTTTTTACAGTTGGAAGAATTGATTTCAGAACATTCAGTCCTCTTTGACTGTAGTTTTTTAATTGATCTGAATCTCTAGGCCCCATTTTTTCTACTTGCTGTAAAAAGGATAAAACATCTACTAGTTTTGTTCTTAAGTCTCTTGTGACATTAATTTCCAATGCTTTCTCTAGCTTGTCCAACCCTTTTATTGCACTGTTTTCTTTATCTAGTAGTTTTTCAGAGATATTATCATCTTGTTTTATTTCTGTTAGCTCTCTTTGTGCTTTCAATTTCTCTTTTTGAGCACCAAATGCCATAGTTGATGCTTCTGAGTGTCCGGCACTAAATGACTTTAATATTGTGCTGAATAAGAGTATGAAGACTATAACTAATATTATTCCTATAAATGTTGGTCCAACACCACCGATAATTCCGACTGCCATACTTGATTGTATTGCAAAGAATGATAGTGGTAGTGATACTGCAAGCTTTAATCCTTTGGTTGCGAAAAGGTCTTTTAGTCTTGGTGTAAATGATAGTGTTGCGTGAATTATACCCATACATAAGAAAAACAAAATTGTTATTGGAATCCATGCTTTTTCAGAGTAAGTTAATTTTGCTGTTTCATAAACATCTTCGGTGACAATAAAGTTAACAACATCATCCATTACGTTTCCGATAGTATACCATGCATTTGTTGCAGCGCTTACAACTGGAACAATGCCTATTCCGACCAGAATTAATATTAGTACTAAACTTAGTTTTTTATTCATTATAAAACACCTCATGAGCGTATTGACTATTTTATAGTTGTATTTCTTGTTATTCTACTATTTAAATTTTTCTACGAGAATGATGGTTCTGATAGTATTCTTTCGATGATTCGATTTTCGTCGCTAAGCATTCTTAATTCGCTCATATCAAGATGTTTTATCTCTTCACTTAGTTTGTGAAGCTCGGATAATTCCAATGTCTGCTTGTTTTCAATATTTAATCCTTCTTGCACTTTTCCAAGAGCTCCATTTATGTTATCGTGCTCTAAGCTGCTTATTGTTTCGTTGATTAATGTATTGAATTCTTGTAGGTGGTTTTGGACTTTGTTTCCAACTGATGTAATCTTCGTTTCTAATTCTTTTTTGTGTTCGTACATACTTTCAAGCCTTCCGGTGATTGCCTTTAGACTTGCTTCTTGTGTTGTTGAAAGAGTACTGCCTTTCCTGCTTTCAGAAAGATGTTTTAAATGTGTTTCAAGGCTCTTATCTTTAATCATGTGTTCCCATGCTGACAAGTCAATTTTTTTTACTTTGTGGATGATTTTTTTCATTTCGTTTAGTGTTTTAAAATCATCTTTTATTGTCGGAAGCAGTGTTTTTAAGATGTTTAAGGCTCTCTGGACATATTTGTCCTTTGTATCAGAGTCTCTTACACCTATTTGTTGTACTACTTTTAGTATTTTTAGGATCTTTGCAAGTTTGCTTTTGAGTTCTTCATTAACGTGTGATTGTAGGGTTTTATCTAATTTGTCAAAGTCTTTGATTGCCTTGTTTTCTTTTCTAATTAGATTCTTTGCTTTTTTAACATCATCTTGTGTTGTGTTCAAAGATTTTTCAGCGATTAGTTTTGTTTCTTTAGCTTTATATGCTTGCTCTGCAGCACTGCTATGTCCTGCGCTAAAAGAATGAAAAATTATTAGCATTAGCATTACAATTACTATTATGAATATTACTGCCATAACTGTAGGTCCTAATCCTCCAACAAGGCTTATTGCGAGTGCTGATTGTATTGCAAAAAGTGATAGTGGTAGTGATACTGCAAGTTTTAATCCTTTAGTTTTAAACAGGTTACTAAGATGTGGTGTGAATGTTACTGCTGCATGAATTATTCCCATTACAAGGAAGAACAGTAAAAATATTGGTAGCCATGGTTTTGAAGGGTACATTGCTGCAGCTGTTGCCCAAGAATCATTAACAACTAAAAAATTTGCGAAATCATTCAAAATTCTAGTAACAGAATTAAAGGCTGAATTTGCAGCACTAACAAATGGTATAATGCTTACTATTGCAATATAAAGGATTGATATTTTTGATAATATTTTATTATTCATTTCTGACACATGTTATTTTATGATTATATTATTTAAATCTTTCTAAAAGAAATCATGATATTTATTCATGAAGCATTTTAAGCTCTTTTTTTTCTAATTTTATAAAACCTGCTATTTCGCGTTTAATCCTTTCAAGTTTTTTCTTTAACAAATCACTTTTTTGACTCACATTTTCTTTTGTATTTTCTTTAAAACAATCGATAAATTCTATCGACCCATCCAAAAACTCGCTTATTGTTTTTGCTTTTTCAACTAGTTGTTCAGCTACAAATAATTTTTCTTTAGACGATTCTTTTTTCAACTTTTCGAGAATATTTTCTTCAAGCCGAAAGATAAATCTTTCAAAAGATTTTGCTTTTTCTAAAAGAAGTTTTATTCTCTCAAGCTTTTTTTTGATTTTTTCTTCAGCATGACTATTTTTTTTAATAGTTTGATCTTCTTTTTTAAGAACTGTTTTTGCATCTTGTATAAATCCCCACATTCTGAGATTATTACACTCTTTTATGGCGGATTCAAGGTCTTTGTACTCATCATAACTTCTTTTCAAAGCTAGTTCTTCCTCTGCTTCTGTGCTTGGTTTAACTTTAAATTTCAGAACTTCTTTTGTTTGATCCCACCAATTCATATTAGTCTTATCATTCTTCTGCTTATTTAAATCTTTTTCTTCTTTTCAAAGTTGTCAAACAAAAGAAAGTTTTGTATATTTTGAATTTGCAGGGTTTGTTTAGAAAATATTGTTATTTGTTGATCTTTTAGCTATTGCTTTTGGTTTGATTCCAATGCTTAATAGCGTTGGTGTTATAGCCTTTGTTTGCAGAGATAATCATAAATTTCTTGTTTGCCGCAGGAGGATTATTTTTGATAGTTGGTGCATTTATGGGTTACTGAATAATTTTTTTTGTTTATTTGAATAGCGTCAATAATGTTGTAGAATAATAAGTTATTGATTAATTAAAAATTTAAGAAAAAATGATTATTTTTTTCTTTTAACAAATTTTGATTCCACCTAATGGTATTATGCCCTTACACATTAAATACATAAGTATCATGCCAACAATGAAAAAAATAATTCCTGCACCTATTGGATGCTGTAGCCATCCTTTTTTATTATTCATTAAATATCACCTATAATACATCCTTATTATAACTATTTAAATATTTCTATTTTCGACAGATAGCAATGAATGTGCTTCCTAAAAGATATTCTTCAATCTTAACATTTTTGAAAACTTCATTGATTATTTTTAACAAGTCAGAATTTTCATTATAACTTTTAGACCATCTTACTAATTTAAGCAGAGGATTTAACCATTTATGCTTGCTTAATTTCTTACAATCAAGAATAACCATTAAACCGTTTTTTTTTAAAGAATTGTAACAATTATTTAAAGCTTCTAATGGCTTTGGCATAGCACTAAGTGATGTGATTGCAATTATTGCGTCTAAAGAATTTTTTTTTAAACTTAACTTCGAAGCATCCTCTTGTATCAAGGTTACATTGGACCATTTATATCGACGAACAATTTTTTTACACTGTTTAATCATTTCATTAACATAGTCCACGCCGATTAGTTCACCTTTAGAGCCAATTTCTTTTTCTATGCGCTTGAAAGTTAGTCCAGGACCACAACCAATGTCTAATACTTTGAAGCCTTTATTTAAGCTTAAATGATTTATTGCTTTTTTTCTTAAAAAAAAAAAGTATCCGAAGAAGGACACTTCAAGACGATACAATAGTCTTGAACGACCCCAGTAAGAATATACTTTGTTAACAGTATCTAATGAATATTCTTTTTTACTCATGATTATAAATAGTTTTCAAGCTTGATATTAAAATATTTCTAAAACAAGTTAATAATTTTTAGAATTTGTTGTTTTTATTCTATTTTTACTTTTTTGCCAACTGCTTGTCCTGGCATTCCGGTTTCGAACAATGTTTTTAGAAAACCTTGAGCAAAACCTTTAAGTGCTATGTTGATATTTATCAAATAGCACGAATAATTTTTAGAATTTGTTGTTTTTATTCTATTTTTACTTTTT
>JAHIUF010000014.1 GCA_018817005.1 Nanobdellota archaeon | reverse complement strand
CACACAAACTGCAGCCACAGCAGCAACACAGGACACGGAAACTGCAGCCACAGCAACAACCTACACACAAACTGCAGCCACTCAAACAACCTACACACAAACTGCAGCCACAGCAACAACCTACACACAAACTGCAGCCACTCAAACAACCTACACACAAACTGCAGCCACAGCAGCAACAGCGGACACGGAAACTGCAGCCACTCAAGCAACAGTGGAGATTCACATACTAATTGTAGTCATACAGATTCCAGTTATAACGAACCACCCACTCATGATGATTCAATTACTGTTACAAATACTGAATAAAAATGAACTTTGATTTTAGAACGATAATTTTATTGTTAACCATCTTGTTAGTTGGTATTGTTAGCAGTTATACTGATACTCTTAATAAAAAAATAAAGAATAAAATTTTGTTGAGCGGCATAATTGTTGGTTTAATTTTTAATAGTTCTTTTTTTATAAGTGAGTTTTATACAAATTATTTTTTGAATTTACTTTTTGCTTTGTTTATTGCGTTCATTTTGTGGTATGTTAACTTTTGGAGTGCTGGTGATGGAAAACTATTTTTCACTTTTGTTTCACTTTTACCTTTAGAGATTGTTTTTCAGAACAAGTTTTTTCTTTATTCTTACAACCTAATAGTCTACACTTTTGTTCCTGTTTTTTTTGTTTTTTTAATTTGGCTATTTTTTCAAATTGGAAAAAAAGAATTTTTTCATGCTTTTAAAGAAGCTTTTCGTATAAAAACTTTAGCCAATATTTTCATTGCTTTTTTTTCTTTTCAATGGATTATTGGTCTTGTTAATCAGAGTTTGAATTTGAAGTTAAATTTTTTTTTGAGTGCTTTGATTTTGTTTGTAATTTTTGAAGGTATTAATCGTGTTTTAAAAATTAATTTGATATATCTTTTTTATGCTACTGCTTTTTTAAGGTTAATCATTGATTTTCAAAACATCTTTGATTGGTATTGGTTGTTTATTTTTTTCTTACAACTAATTTTGTTTTTGATATTCGTTTATTTCTTTATTTACATTGCTTATTTTAAGTTTGGTGTTCATATAAAAATTCCTGATCTGAAAAAAGGTATGCTTTTATGTGAAAAAATTATTAAAAAAGACGATAATTACACGGTTGAGCCCGATATAAAGATTAGTCTATTTATGTTTTTAAGAGAAACAACTTCTAAGAAAAAGCCTTTTATTGATATTAAAGCAGAAGGGTTGACGATTTCTGAGATTCAAAAACTTCAAGAATTAAATAAATCTGGAAAAATGTCTGTTGGTTCTTTATTGATTCAAAAAAGAATTCCTTATGCACCGTTTCAATTTTTAGGAGTTATAATTCTTATTATTAGCTTGATTATCTAAAATGGTTATAGATGAATTTTTTGTAATTATAGTTCTGTTCAAACTATTTTTTTTATTTGCAAAACCACTAAGAATTGTTGATAGAGTTTCATAATTTTTTAAAGCTTCTTTTTGTATTTTTGGATTGTGACTTCCATATGGATATGCAAAATGAAGAACTTTTTTTCCTAAGTTTTTTTCTAAAACTTTTTTTGATTCTTCTAATTCTTCTTTCAATGTTTTTTCATCCACAAATCTCAAATCTTTGTGTGTTTTTCCGTGACTACCAACAACCCACCCATTCTTGCTTAATTCTTTAATTTCATCCCAATTCATAAAATCCGAGTATTGTTCTTTTTGTGAAATGTTTTTTCCTTCAATCCAATCGGTTGTTATGAACGCTGTTGCTTTTATTCCAAGTTTTTTAAGAAGAGGAAACGCTTCTGTGTAAACTGACTTTCTGCCATCATCAAAAGTTAGTGTAATAAGTTTTTTAGAAAAATATTGTTTTTTTGAAATAAAGTAATCGAGTGTTACAAATTCATAGCCATTTTTTATAAGAGTTAAAATTTGTTTTTCAAAATTTTGTATTGTAATGCACCAATCAATTTTTGACTCACTAACATCATGATAGCAAAGAATTAAAACACCTATTTTTTCTTTCGGAATAGAGTTTAATCCTTCCAAGGATTTTTTCATTCCGGGTTTTATTTTCAAAGATTCATACAAATATTTTTTTGCCTCTAAATATTTTTTTAGACCTTTGTAAGCAAGACCTAGTTCACAAAGTAAAAACGATTTCAAATCATCATCCGCTCTTTCCTTGCAAAAGATTAAACCTCTCTTATAAATAAAAATCGCTCTGTGATGCATTTTACAACTAAAATATTCCCTGCCAAGTTCCAGATATGCTTTTGGATTTTTTGGTTCACACTCAAGTTTTTTCTTGGAAATGTTTAGATAAAAAAATCTTTTTTCACGGGATTTTTCTTTATCCAACTGATTATAATGATGAATGGGAACATCAAGAGGTTTTATTTGAAAACCTTCTTTTTTAAGTGATTTTTCAACCATTTCATGAACAACTCCGACAAACTTTATTTTTTTGTTGTTTGGGAACAAACGAACTTTTGTACTGTACCAAAAGAAACGCATCCCTTTATTGTAGTCACTATATATATCATCAGAAGAAAAAGATTGCAAGAAAGGCTTTTTTTCATGAATATAGTTCCTTGTTTTCATAGAATAAGCAGAGTTTTTTGTTTTTATAGCTGATTTTATTTTTTCAAAATCTTCTTTCGCAATAATCTCGTCCAGGTCAAGAAATAAAATCCAGTCTTTTGTCGCCTGCTCAAGACTTTTATTTCTGGGTTTTGAAAAATCATTATCCCAATGAACATGAAAAACTTTTGCTCCAAAACTTTTAGCAATTTCAACAGTTCTGTCTGTGCTTCCAGTGTCAACAATTATGATTTCATCAACTAAATCTTTAACACTGTTCAAACAATCGGGAAGGAATTTCTCCTCGTTTTTAGCAATCATACAAAGACTTATGGTTGGATTCATTATAAGAAAAAAGACAGAGAAGTTTATAAAGATTATTAAGAATAAACTTAATGAGTTAGCAAAATATACTCACACCAAAAAACAAAATACAAAGTTTGTGATTGTAAACCTATTTAACTTAAAAACAATGTTTATAAATAAAAACCAGTTTCATAAATTGCATATTTGAAGATTAAAAATGTTATCGATGATTTTTTTTGAAAGATTTATTCCTTTGTGGTTAATTTTTGTATTATTTGTGATTATAATTTTGAGTGTTAGTTTATATCAAGAAGTTCTTTTGCTGATAAAAAAGCAAAAACATATTAAAAAATATCTTGTTTTCTTGCTTATAATTTTTCTGGGAGGCTTCTTAATAAGATTTGTTAATATTAATAATTCTCAGTGTCCTTTATATGATAATTTTGAACAATCAGCTAATGGGGCAATAATTGCATCTCAGGGTGTTTATAAGTACATTGATCCGCCTGGTCATGCAGTGTTGGCAACTCTTATCACTATGCTTTTTGGTGTTACTGCTTCAGCATCATCAATTGCGAATGTTGTTTTTGGATCTTTAACAATTTTAGTAATGTTTTTTGTTGTAGCAATACATTTTCAAAACGCGAAAACAGGTCTTATGGCAGCATTTTTAGTTGCATTCTTAAAAATACCATATTTAAGCTCGATAAACGGAAATACTGCTGTTGGGACATCAGTTTTTTTCATGCTTTTAAGTATATTAGTATTTCAAGTTTATTTAATAACAGAAAAAAAAAATTATTTAATACTATTAGGTTTAGTTGTTGGATTTGCGTGTCAAATTTACAGATTAGAAATTTCATTATTACTAATCTTTTT
>JAHIUF010000013.1 GCA_018817005.1 Nanobdellota archaeon | reverse complement strand
TGATTATTATGAATATTTCTGATGTTAATAATCGTCGTAAGTTGGAGTTGCAGGCTAATGCTTTGAATGTTTTGAGGGGCTTAGTTGGTCAGTTTCAGCGTCCTGAGCAGTATATTCGTGAGATTGTTCAGAACTCTTTGGATGCTGATTGTTCTGAGGTTCGTATTAATTTTGATTATGATGATTCTAAGAGTTTGGCTGAGATTATTATGTCTGATGATGGTTGTGGTATGTCTTTTCAGGATACTCGTGAGTACTTGTTGAATTTGTTTAATTCTAAGAAGTATCAGGATTTTTCTAAGATTGGTCGTTTTGGTATTGGTTTTGTTTCATTATTTGCTGTTCATCCTGACTTAGTGTTGGTTGAGACTACTAAGAATAGTAAGACTCACACTGTTATTTTGGATTCGCCCGAAAACGGTGGAGGATCAAGAACCATTGAGCATGATAAGCCAAACGATTCTTCAGGGACTATTATTCGCTTGAGGAAGAATATTTCTTTGGATGATTTGGCTTTGATAAAGGATGGTATTAAGTCTGAGCTTTTGGAGTCTTGTTGTTATGTTAAGAAACCAGTTTATTTTGAAGATGAACGTATAAACAAAGAATTTGAAATACCGGAAGCAATTGTTAATGCACGTATTGGTGGTAAGGGAATTGAAGGCTGGGTTGGTCTTGTTCCTGAAGGTGAAGAATTATATCAATTATTTAATAATCGTTTGTTAATAACTAAAGGTGATAAGCTTTTTGATGAGGGCTGTGAAAACTTATCTTTCATGGTCAGTTCACGTTATCTTAGTCCAAACCTATCAAGGGACGCACTATTAGATGACACCAAATATTCTTTTGTTATGAAAGCAATACGTCGGGAGACAAACACTATTGGTGAAAAAGTATTCGAAGAATTAGAACGAAGAGTAACAAGTAAGGCGATTGTTCTACCATCTTATGAATATATTAGTAGTTGGTCACAGCATTCAGGTAAAGATATGGAATTATTATGGGAGTATGCGCGAAGACATTTATTAACAAAAATCGCGGAAATATCAAAAAAATCCGAAACTAATAGTTTTAAGAAGAACCAAAAGGTTTTTGAGAAATTACCCGAGACACTTCTTAATTACAAATTATTTCCAGGAATGGATGGAGAATATGCATCATTAAAAGATGTTTTGAAAGTTGTTGATAAATATGGTAAAATATACACTTCTAAAAGAAAGAATCTTTTAACAGACGCTCTTTTAAAGAAAGGATATAAGATTCTTCTTCCAATGCCCTGGTATATTGAAGATAAATGTCCGGGAGCATTACTTAGAACGATTGCACCTAATGAAGATGTTAATCATGATTTCACATTACCTGTTGAAATCAGTAAGGAAATTTTGTCTGAAGATCAAATTAACTTTTTAGAAACCGCGAGGCAGTATTTCAAAAAAACCCCTCTTACAAAACATTTTTCACAAATATATTTTGGTAACTTTGAAGAACAAATTGGAGAAAAACAGAATCGCCCATACATTGTGCCGAATCATTATGAAATGACTTCAATGGGTTATGGTAGAAAAAATATTACTGCTAAAGAAAAACGATCAATGTCTAAATCTGTAACTGATTTTGTATCTGATAAAAGAAAATTTATTCTCAATATAACTCATAATTATACGAACGCACTGATTAAACAAAGCAAGGATTCTTTTGATTGGCCTGTTGCTTATTGGAATCTCTTTCAAATTATGAGTACTGAGTTGACACACAATTATCCAAATATTATATCGAAAGTTCAGAGAACTTATTTTAGTTCTTTGGCGAAAAATGGTGGCGAGAAAAAGAATGAGAGGAACAAAAGCAAAAAATAAAGACAAATCAAATAACTCAAATATCGATACTCTAGAATCAATTGCGATTAAAGGAAAGGTTGTTGAGGATAGAGAGATGGGTTGGGATGTTTCTTGTGATGAGATGCTTAAAAAGATGGAGAAGTATCTTTTGGCTGATCCTTATGATTATGTTAAAGAATTAATAACAGCGGAACTTGCAAAAAACCCTTCGAAAATAAATATTTCAACTAATCCATGGTCTTTTGAACTTAGCGATAATTCGGAAGGTTATACTTCAGCCGAAATCAACACCCTTATTTCTCAAATGTTTTTTTCTGATAATAAACTGAAAGATTATATAGGTCTTGCCAGAGGAATGGTTTCAGCATTGAAAACAGGTGCTTCAAGCGTTACAGTAGAAACGGTGCGTGATGGTGAGAAGACTTTTTTTGAACTTTTGTCTGATTACACGATTAATGATACTGGAAAAGTCACAATAAACAAGGGAACAAGAATCACAGTCAAAAAAAACTCTGTAATTGGAGGTGTTTTGCATTCTGCAGTGACTCTTTCAAAGTCTAAAGAGTATAAAAAAGTAAAAGCTCTTTGTGCAAATCTTAGAGGTGTTCCTGTAAAACTTAATCATAAAAGAATTAATGATGATTTAGAACTTGATGATATAATAGTTTCAGAAAAGTATACTGTTGGTAAAATTTCTATGGAGCTGGGTGTTCCAAGAACAAAGAGAGTTAAGAACGTCATGTTTTTACATAAGAATGGATTTTTTTATGGTGTTTCAAATACTGAATTTTCTAATTCCTTGGTTGCAATAGTTGATAACCCTGATTTCAACATTGATCTTTCAGGAAATAATGTTGTTCAAGATGATAAGCTGGTACAGGCAAAAGAGGCTGTGATTAGTTGTACAAGTAAAATTTATAAGAAATTATTAGATTATTTGTCGCAAGAACCGAATGATTCTGGAAATGTACTTGGGTTCTTAACAATGCCAGGTGTGAGGCGTGAACGTGAATTTATCATGGATATTTTTAGGAATTATCTTTTTGAAGCATACGGAAATCAAAGTAGTTTTTTAGGTAAAAAAGATGATGAAAACTTTTTAAAAGAATTATTTAAAGCTCCAATTTTTGAAACTTGGAATGAAGGTTTTCAAAGTCTTGAGTCAATCCTTGTTAAAGCAATGCATGAAGATAAATTATACATAGACAAGTATTATGTTTCACAAATTTTGGATGCTACAACTCCTGTTGTTATAGACAATGATTCGCAAAGACAAATTATAGACAGAGTGATTGCTCGTGGAATTTATAAAGAATTATTGCCAGAAAACTTTACAAAACAAGAGATATTCAATCCACGCATCATTAAAGTCAGTTATATTGAACAAAAGAGGAATAATGATTCTCGTGAACGAACAATGGCCAAAAAGTGGAAAATATCTTCTAGAGATGCTCGAAAAAGAGAATTAGATCAATTAGGCTGGGGCAAATATCAAGCAAAACAACTAAAAACCTATTGTAAGGAAGTTGTCGGAAAAAATAAAGAAGGATTTTCAATCCCAATAGCTTTAGGTGCATTAATGGC
This sequence comes from Nanobdellota archaeon, assembly GCA_018817005.1. Classification (GTDB taxonomy): domain Archaea; phylum Nanobdellota; class Nanobdellia; order Woesearchaeales; genus JAHIUF01. The sequence goes on along the minus strand of JAHIUF010000013.1, from coordinate 1,618 downwards.
AATAGCGCCAGTAACATTAGGCATTGGGATGTATTTCGGAGCAAAGTATGGTCTTTATTATCCTCTTAAATACGGTGTCGGTGTACCTTTAAAATTTAGTTATACACAGGTTGTCAACGCTGCTTCTTTTTCTGAAGCACAACTTAAACGAATGTCAAATGTTGTGGCGCCTCCTTTGAAGTGGACTAGAAAAAAAATTGCTGGTAGCTATAAGTTCACAACAAAAACCACTAAAGATGTGCTTTTTGCGACAGGACGATTTTCTAAAAATGTAACTGTGAAATCATTTCAAGGAATCAATGCTGCAAGACTATTTGTGCAAAGACCAGTAGTTAATGCAACGATTGCATCTGGAAAGTTTGTTGGTGATATCGGTAAAATAGTAGGTCAAACAACGTATAAAGGTCTTGTTCACACAAAAAATTTTACTTCAAATGTTTTAAAAAATTATGCTTGGCCTGCGATAAAGTACACAGGCATAGGCGTTGGTTTAGTTATAGGCGGACCCGTAATTATTACTGTAAAAGGTGTTTCAATAATTGGAGAAAAAATTCATGACATTGATTATTTTAAATCAATAAGTGAGACGCGTGAGAAAAAAAGAGATGACAGACAACAAAAGAAAAAACAAAAACTCCGGGAGAAAGAACAATTAAAAAAAGAATTAGAAGCGCAACTTTTAAAAGAGAAACAAAACGAAGAAAAAAAACTCAATGATTTTCGTTTACATGTACAAAAATTATATGCAGATAACATAGGTATTTTTAACGCTGTTGGTATAAAACATGAAACAATACAAACAGGTTATGTTAAGCATTCTGTGAGGAAAACACTTATCACACCAGATAATTTTTCATATATTAAACTAAATTTTGCTAATAATCTTGTTAAAAAATGGTTTGAACAATTTCATAAATCAGATTCTGCATGTAAAAATATTTTAGATGCAACAATTTTGCATAGTATATTAACCAAATCAAAAGAAGTACTAAAATGGGGTTATGACCAAAAAGAAGAATTAACGCCCATTTATGATAACTCAGCAACAATGAATAATCATTCTACTCGTGCAATAAACTATGATCTTACAAGTAAAAACAATGTTGGTGATTATTATTCTTATTCATGGGGTGGTGGGAATCCTAACATGCATATGAGAAAAATAAATTTTTTCAATGATGAATCCTTAGCATACAAAATCATGAATTGGCAGTTAGAACAAATGAATAGTTCTATGCTTCAAAGACAAAAAAACCTTGTTAAGATGTATTCTTCTAAAAAAACAACTGTTGGTGATTTTAAATCAACCTATCAAACACTTGAACCGGATATGCGTCGAGATGTTATAAAAAACATATTTCAGTCTGAACAATCTAATCCTGAAATTGATAATTTCTTGGATGAATTTGATCACGCACTGGTTGATGAAGTTGGAAGGTTATCAATTAATAATCAAACAGTAAATGGAGAGGGGGCTTGATTATTATGAATATTTCTGATGTTAATAATCGTCGTAAGTTGGAGTTGCAGGCTAATGCTTTGAATGTTTTGAGGGGCTTAGTTGGTCAGTTTCAGCGTCCTGAGCAGTATATTCGTGAGATTGTTCAGAACTCTTTGG
>JAHIUF010000005.1 GCA_018817005.1 Nanobdellota archaeon | reverse complement strand
CTGAATCGAGTGAATATACAAAGTCTGATCTAAAGAGTCAAGAGAAATCTTGCAGGGAGTCATTCTATCTTTTTGCGCGATGTTTCCGGCAATTGAGTCTCTGGAAACCCAAAACCATCTATCCCAGTAGTTTTCATTCAAAACATCCAATGACACTGAGTCTGTGTCAACTTGTAACTTAACGCTGTCAACACCTGTGTAAACAGTATCATTGATTGTGAAAGTGTTGTTTTGGATTTCTTCATTCGTCTTGAAATGAACGTGCTTGAATGTGATGTCTGCAACAGGGGTTACTTTTAATGTGAAATAAGCAGTGTCTGAAAGCTCACCATCGCTTGAACTAATGCCGACAATGTTTTCACCAAAGCCATCAGGTAATAATTGTGTCAAGTATAAAGAGTCAGTGCTAAGAGAAACATTTGCAAGTGTTGGATTGCTCTGGGAAACAAGACTAAAAGAAACACTATCACTTTCAAAATCACTAACATAATCAGAGAGGTTTAACAAGTGCTTAGGCTTCGAATCCTCCTTAACACTCTGCGTGGGGACACTAAGCACTGGTGCGTGATTAGAATAAATAGCTGAAAGCAAGAAATCATTGCTTTCAGAAACTAATTCATTATCAGTTCCATCAACAGCAAAAACCTTAATAAGAGTGTTTCCCTCCAACTCAGGAATCATGGTGAGGATTGAATCATTTATAGTAATCCAGTGAAAACCAAGGTTGCTGTCAAATAACGAAGCGTCATCATTATCAAAATAATCATTAAGATTCAAAACAATAGTGTCGCCGACAAAGACGTTGCTGTCAGGAATCGCTTTTACAAACGAAGGACCCTTATTCACAACAATATCAATGGTTGTGTCAGAAACAACAGTTACAGGCAAATACGCATTAGTTATGTTTTCGCCTTCAAAAATTAAGGTGTCAGAGCCGCTTTCAACAGTCTTTGCAAACCTTGCAAAGACAGGAGATGAATTCTTATTAACCTCAAGACCACCGCTTCTGCCGCCGTCAAGAAGCGTCATCTTCTTAGTCTCTTTTTTAGAACCTGTTTTAACAGTGTAAATATATATTCCAGAACTGACTGCTTCACCATTTTTGTTTACACCACCCCAAACGGCTGTATAATTCCCGGCTGTTACAAATTCTTTCTTCGCCACTTCCTGGCCGATTAAATTATAAATTGCAAAAACCCCTGGCTCTAAAACTGAAAAATCAATTGTAGTCATAGGATTAAAGGGATTAGGATAATTCTGCTTTAAAGAATAATCTGTTGCAACTCTTGTTCCGTCAGAAATTGCATTCATTGTCAAAAACAATTCATAACCTGAAACACTAGTTGTTGTGCTTGAAAGAACACTCTCGCCTCGTTTGTATGAAACATCTACTTGCTCAATATTTCTGCCTTTCTTGTCAAATACGTGTCCGTCAATAGTCACGTTTCCAGCCATTAAAGGCGCTGCTAACAGATTAAATGATAACAAATAATTGAAGAATTTGTTTTTGAAAAAATTTTTTACTTTAGAATTTTTTTTAACCTTTTCTTCAAGCGGTTCTGCTGTTGAACAAGCACTAATAGAATCGTTTGAAAACTGGTTAAAATCAGAAAAACTAATATTATTTTCTTTCGGCAGAGTCATTATCCACTTTTATAAATTTAATCATTTATAAAGTTTTCGGTTGTAAACACTTTAAAGTGGTAAAAAATCATTCATATAATTTTTTAAAATGTTTGATTCTGTTTTTGTTTGAGGATTTTAATTATCATAACAATATTTACAGATGATTTTTTTGGTTGTATTTTTTTGTGATTCTTCCGTTTTTTTCTGTGAAACTTTTTTAAAGGTTTAGATGTTGTTTTAAGGGTGTTGAAATGAAAGAAGAAACCGAAATATTTAAATACATTCAAAAAAAGTGAATAATTATTCACAAAAAATGAATAAGATGATACCTAAAAATACAAAAAAAATAATTTTGTTTTTAATAAAACATTTCAATACACTGGGTTTTAACATAAATCAAATATCAAAAGAAACCGAAATAAGTGTTGGAAGTTCATTTAAAATATTAAAAAATCTTGAGCGAGATGATTTAATAACCAAAGAAGAAATAAGTAATGCATCTTACTACAAGTTAAATCTGGACAATCAAGAAACGATTAAACTTTGCGAATTATTATTATTAGGTGAAAAGAGAGAATTGCAAGGTTATGCAAAGCTATATGCAAAAGATATAGATAAATTTGAAGATGCAGATTTGATAATTTTGTTTGGATCAATATTGAAAAAAAATGATTTTAAAGATGTTGATGCTTTGTTTTTAACAGATAAAGTGAAAAAAACGGCTGCTTTTTGTTTAAAGATGTCTTCTATTAGGATAAAACCAATTGTTCCACTAATAATGAGAAAAGAAGATTTTATAAGAGATTTAAAAGATAAATCATCTGCAATATCCGGCATACTAAAAGAATCTGTTTTGCTTAAAGGAGAAACAATTCTTATGGAGATGATGGCTGATGTCAATAAAAAATAAGCTTTTATGGTGTCTGAAAAAAGAAACCAGAATGAAAAAAATCAGACCAAATAAAGATTTATCAAAAAAACATATAAAAAAAGCAAAACACAATCTTGAAGCCATGAATTACAATTTGGATGGGGGATTTCATGACTGGGTTGTTTCACAAGCATATTATGCGATGTATCATGCATTATTGGCAATTCTTTTTAAAAAAGGTTATGAATCTAAAAATCATGAATGCACAATAAATACTGTTGAGTATTTAATAGAACAAAAACAGATTTTGTTGAACAAAGAAGTTATTGCCATAATAAGAACAACTGAACAGATGACAAATAAAGATGCAAAAGCGCTAAGAGAGGAGTTTCAATACGGAACAAAAACAAGCGTTGACAAACAATTGTTGCAGATACTGATGAACAACGCAAAAAAAATTGTTGAACAAGTAGAACTTTCTTTGCAGGATTGAAACCTGCAATACTGATATAAATCAGCACATTTTTGTACTATTTTGTGTTCTTTCCGATTTATTCTTGGAATGTTTTTTAAAGATTTAATTCTGTATTTGTTTGAGGTTTTCAAATGAAAGAAGAAAAGGTCATTTTTCCTATTGTTCGTCGGTTTTGTTGTTCAGAATCAAAAGATTTAAAAAGAAGTTCTTATATATACTTATATAATATGACAAAAACTGCTAATTTACATAGTCCAACATTGGAATCTATTCTGATGGTTGAAAAGGTTATACAGAAATATTCTCAGGAATGCGGTAAATATCAGTTATGGAAAAAGCTTCCAAAAAAGATGATGTATCAGACATTTCAAGTCATACTTGATTATTTGGAACAATCGGGTAAGATTTTGATTGATAAGGATGGATGTGTTATCTGGACATATAATTCTCGCAGGATTAAAAAACTGATAGAAGAGGATTTGATGTTTAAATGAACAAGAAAATCTGTGTTGCATTTATCTCTAAAAAATTAAAAAAAGAGTTTGAATCGTTAAAATCAGGCAAATTTGAGAATAAAAATCTTCATGGTTTTATCAACAATGCGATTGATGGGCTGAAGAAAGACCCTTTTTGCGGAGTGAAGATCAAGAAAATTCTTTGGCCTAAAATTTATGTTCAAAAATATTCTGTCACTAATCTTTGGAAATATAACCTGCCTTCTGGCTGGAGATTGATTTATACGATAGAAACTGATGAAGTGAGAATTGTCAATATTGTACTGGAATGGTTTAATCATAAAGAATATGAGAAAACATTTAACTATTGAATTTTTGAAAACGAAAGGTTTATAAACTTAGGTTCACACGTATAAACTAAAATGGACACGTATAAACAAAAATTTACACAGCTTCAACTGAACATGATGCGTCTTTTATGCATGAAAACAGGCACTAAGATAAACAATCGAACGATGGCAAAATTGTTAGGTGTATCTCCAACATCAATTGCAAAAAACCTTTCAAAACTTGAAAAAGAAGAGTATATAAAAACTAATCATTTAGGTACAATGAATTTGAACATGGTCGAATTGAACAGGGAAAATCCAGACGTAATCGCTTTTAAAAGAGCAGAAAACCAAAAAATGTTATATGAAACAGGATTTACAAAATTTATAGAAGAGAAATTTCCAGGAACAACAGTAATTCTATTTGGGAGCTACTCTTATGGAGAAGATATAGTTACATCAGATATAGATATTGCAATAATTGGCATAAAGCAGCAGGAAATAAAACTGGAAACATTTGAAAAAAAGCTTGAAAGAAAGATAAACCTGCAATTTTATGATAATCTGAAAGAAATAAACAAAAATCTGAAAAACAATATATTAAATGGAATAATATTAAATGGGCAGATAGAACTATGAATCCATTAAAATCATTCGAGGAATTTGAAAAAGCAATGATTGTAAAAAAAGTTGCACCCAACATCTCCAGAGCAAACTCGCTGATACACGAAAGCAAGAAAAGAAAAAAATTCATAAAGGAAATGAAAGAAAAAATAGGGGTAACTGATGAAAATGCGGATTATTACATTGAAAATGTATATGATACAATCATGGCCTTAATACGAGCAAAAATGTTTCTGCGTGGATTTCGAGCATCAGGAAACGGGGTGCATGAAGCAGAAGTTTCATATACAAGAAAACTAAAATTTACAGAGCAAGAAACAAGATTTCTAAATGAGATAAGATACTGGAGAAACCAAATTGTTTATTATGGAAAAGAATTAACCAAGAAATACGCACAAAAGGTGATTTTATTCATGGAAAAAATCTGTTCAAAAGAAATTTTCAGACAATTATATCTTCAAGAATGATAAAAAAATTTCACTATAAGCTTATTGTTTTTGTTATCTGGATTTGATTATCAAAATACTTCTTTATATCTTCCTTTCTGAAAAGTATTTTTTTCTGAATTCAAGGTCAGATATAACTTCAATTTCTTTTTTTGACAGGTTTTGCATTTTAACACCAAAATTCCAATTATTGGAATAATAATGTTATTGATATATAAATATTAAATTAGGAGCGGCGTTGCGTGGAAACTAATTTTTTCTAATTAGAACATATACTTTTTTACCTAGAAATTTTTTTGGTGCATCAATTTTGGCTCCAGTTCCATATTTAGTTATTGTTTTTTCGTAGATAAACTCTATGTCATCTGTGATTT
>JAHIUF010000004.1 GCA_018817005.1 Nanobdellota archaeon | reverse complement strand
CTGAATCGAGTGAATATACAAAGTCTGATCTAAAGAGTCAAGAGAAATCTTGCAGGGAGTCATTCTATCTTTTTGCGCGATGTTTCCGGCAATTGAGTCTCTGGAAACCCAAAACCATCTATCCCAGTAGTTTTCATTCAACACATCCAATGACAACGAGTCTGTGTCAACCTGCAACTTAACGCTGTCAACACCTGTGTAAACAGAATCATTGATTGTGAAAGTGTTGTTTTGGATTTCTTCATTCGTCTTGAAATGAACGTGCTTGAAAGTGACGTCTGCAACAGGGGTTACTTTTAATGTGAAATAAGCAGTGTCTGAAAGCTCACCATCGCTTGAACTAATGCCGATAACGCTTTCTCCAAAGCCGTCAGGTAATAATTGTGTTAAGTATAAAGAGTCAGCACTAAGAGAAACATTTGCAAGTGTTGGATTGCTTTGGGAAACAAGACTAAAAGAAACATTATCATCTTCAAAATCACTAACATAGTCTGAGAGGTTTAACAGGTGTTTAGGATTAGAATCCTCCTTAACACTCTGATTAGGAACATTAAGCACAGGCGCGTGATTAGAATAATAGCAGACATCTATAAAAAACAATTACAAATTCTAGTAATAAAAATAGGTCATAGAAAAAACAATTACAAAAAATAATTATTCTTTTATATTTCAATGTTAGATTATGATTAAACAATTTCATCGGATTTAACTTTTTGTTTATTGGATGAAGTAAACGAATTCATAGAAACATAAAAAAGAGTTATTTTTAAATACAAGTTCTAATTCTAAAATTCAAACATTAGGGGTGGTAGTCTAGCTTGGCTATGATACGTGCCCGGGGAAACAAAAATCCGAGATTTCACAAAAAGCAAAGCTTTTTGGGACACAGAAAACTTTGTTTTCTGATTGTTTGAAGTTCGGATGTGTTCCGAACCGCACGTGGTCGTGAGTTCGAATCTCACCCACCCCATTTTTTTAGAAACATTCATTGATTGGTTTTCAAGAAAATTCTTTAAATATGTTCACGATGATTTTTCGTAAAGTTTTCAAAGAATTATTTTACTGTGCTTCTTCGATTTTTTTATCAAGAGTTTTTACAACTCGTTCATTTAGAAGTTGGTATTCAGAAGATAAATCCTTTGCTTTCTCACCACCACTATACCTTTTGTTTATTTCTTTTGCAGCGTCGAAAGTTAAGTGTTCAAAGCGCTTGTAATTAAGTCCTGTTACCCCATACTCTTCTTCTGCAATCCTCATCATTTCACAGAAAGCATCTTCATCGGCGAGTTGTGCTCCTCTGATGACTGATTCAACACTTCGCCCTTCTTTATAAGCGTCAGAATAAAACTTTATGTATTGCTCAACCCAGCCTATTCGCTGATATTTTTCGCCAGCAGCCCTAAGTTCTTGAATGTTTTTCTCTTTTATAGGGTCAAGATTTAACAATTCTTTTGTTAGTTTGGACATTTTAATATCTGTAGTAACTAAAGATTAAATAAAAATGTTTCTATTTTTTAGTAAAAACAAAAATTATTTAACAAGTGGCAAATAGAAAATTATATAAAGAAGATAAATATTAATCTATAATAAATTAATAAGGGTGGTAAGGTTGAAAAAATTCATAATATCATTGATTATTCTAAGTTTTGTATTGTCAACAAGCGTCTTGGCTAACGAGAACTTCTACATAAAAACATCAACAATGCAAAAAGATGTTTTTCTCGGAGACCCGGCAATTTATAATATATCAATAACTAATCTTCTTGAAATTGACGATGTGTACTCATTATCAACTGTGAGTTCTGACTGGATTATAACGCCAAGCGGAATAACAATTCCCACAGGAACAGCAAAAGAATTATCTGTACAATTAAAATCAGGCTCAAATGTTTTGCTGGGAGTTCATGGAGTTGAAACAATAATTGAATCCGCAAGAACAGGAGAAACTCAAAAAGCACTTTTTTTGGTAAATATCAAACCATTCGACCCAGTATTTGGCAAGTACAGGCCATCAGTTGTTTTAACAGTTGATATGAACAAAGAAGTTGATCCGAGAAAAGATGTTGAATTAGGAATATATCTGAAAAACAGAAACTCACTAGATATAAAAGACTTGCAAATAAAAATAGACGGAGAATTGTTCTCAAAAGAATACTCTTTACCTCTAGGGCCTTTGGAAGAAAAAAGAGAAGAATTATTATTTCCAATAGATGATTTGGAAACGCCGGGACTTCATAATTTGAATGTTTTAATAAGCGTAAAAAATGTCACGTTAAGTCAGACAAATAAAAACTACGAGGTAAAACCTTATTCTGTTGTTTCAATGGACAAAGAAACAAAAACTGCTTTTTGCAAATCCAAAAAAACAATAACTCTTCATAATAACGGGAATGTGGAAAAAACACAACAAGTGAAATTAAAGGTTTCTTGGTTGAAAAATATCATAACAAGCACGAGTCCTGATGCCAAAACAATCAAAGAAGACGGTGAAAGATACTTGTCATGGGATGTAGTTATGCAACCAGATGAAACATTGCAACTATATGTTACTCACAACTATCAATTACCAATTCTTGCGATTTTAGTAATAATACTTTTGATAATTGCGTATTACAGATTTAGAAGCCCGATTTTGATATTAAAAGATGCATACATACTTGGTTCGAAAAGTTCAGGTGAAAAATCAGAATTGAAAATAAGATTATTCCTTAAAAATAGGTCTAGAAAGGAGATTCCAGCAGCAAAACTTGTCGACAGAGTTTTAAGTATTGCAGAGTTTCAAAAACAAAAGCAACTTGGAACATTGCATCCGACAAAAATTAGCCACAGTCAAAACAAAGGAACAATAATTACATGGGATTTAGAAATGCTTGAGCCTTTTGAAGAAAGAATCGTGACCTACGAAGTTAAATCTAAACTGCAAATAATAGGTACTATGAATTTACCTGCTGCAAAAATAAACTTCAAGCACAGAGATAAAGAAAGGACTGTGTACTCAAACAAAGTGCTAGTTTGATTTTTTATTTTTTTCCATAATCTTTATAAATGATACTATTTTCTTGTCACTCGAGTAACTATGGGAAGAATCAAGACACAACTAGCAAAAAGATTGAGTCAAAAGCTCATATCTAGAAAAGGAGAACTCTTTTCAACAGACTTTGAGAAGAACAAGGAACTTGTAGCAAAAAGCCTCGATGTCCCCTCTAAAAAAATTAGAAATGTTATAGCAGGGTATATATCTAGGTTAGTAAAAAACAGGTGATAAACATGTCCGATGAGAAAGTAGACACAGATAACTCTATTTACATAGGGGATAAGCCTTTCATGAACTATGTGACAGGTGTAGTGATCCAGTTTACTACAAAAGAAGCAAAAGAAGTGATAATTAAAGCAAGGGGAAAATTTATCAGCAGAGCAGTGGACATTGCAGAAGTTGCTTCAAAACGATTTATGAAAGACCAGATAAAGGTTAAAGACATACTAATAGACTCTGAAGAATTCCAAAACAAGGAAGGAAGAGAAGTAAGAGTTTCAATAATTGAGATTGTATTGACAAGAATCTGAATTTTTTTTAGAATCTCATTTCTAGCATTTTTTTAGATAGATTAAGAGTTGATTATCTTTGTAATTTCTGAGAATTTTTCTATCTTATATGCTTGATTATTTTTTTCTCCAAGATAGTATTTTTTTTGGTGGTTAGTTATAAAATCATCTATGGAACTAGCATCAGGTTCTTCTTTATAATTAACGGCGACAATACTTAAACCCTGTTTTTCTGCTTCGAGAAGTTCGCTTTTTTTATGAGATACAAATAAACAATTTGATAATTCTGTTTTTAAGTTTGCTTGTTTTAATGCTTTTTTGAAAAAATATATGTGTGGTTTACAAACACCTAAATCTCTAGATGATATTTGTTTAGTCACATATTTTGATAAACGAAAAAAATATTTTTTGTTTTCTTCTTCTTTTAATTGATTCTCAATCATTTTTTTCGTCATTTTCTTAAGTTCTTTCTCACTATAAGGATTATTTGTTAATATGAAAAAAGGTATTTTTTGAGTGTTGAGAAATTTAAGTGTTTTTGTTACACCTGGAAATAATGATGGTAATTCATTTGTTATTTTTTTTAATCTCAACATTTCAACATATTCATTATAAGAAGCATTCAATCTGTTGTTTTTGAAGAATAAGTTGATTGCATCCTCTTCCGACATGACTGTTTGACTCAGTCTCTTATAAGGTTGAAATTTTGAATGAACTGTATTTTCTGATAAGATTTGATTGCAATGTATATTGTATAGTTTTGTCAAAACTTCTGTTTTTGCACTAAGATTTTTTCTACAATCAAATAACACATCTCCTGCGTCCGATAAAATTGCTTTGTAAACCATTTTAATTGAAATAGTCTTTGAATCTTTGAGTGATGGTTGTAAGTTTTAAAGGTCTTTTAAAACTTCTTGGTCCTCCTAGAGATATTTTTGTATGAATCATAACCGGCCCTTTTATTAATCTTGCTTCTTCTATTGAGTTATATAAATCTCCTGGTTGATTCACAATAAACACTTTTTTATAGCCTTGTGTTGCTGCAACAACTGAAAAGTTGGCAGTATTAGAATCTGATGTTTCTTCACTGCATGAACCATAAGCGTTATTATCAAGAACTATGTGAATTAAATTTTCTGGTTTTTGCGAGCCTATTGTTGTTAATGTTCCAAAATTTGTTAATAAACTTGCATCGCCATCAATTACAATAGTTTTATTTTGTGGTTTTGATAGTGAAAATCCCAAGCCTAAAGATGATACGAGTCCAAATGATCCTGTATTATAAAATTGATTTGGTGCATCATATCTTTCAAAAACTGATCTGCTGATAAGGCCTGTTGTTGAAAAGATTGCATCTTTCTCTTTGACAACTTGCATTATAGCATCAATAGATTCATCACGGTTCATGCTTTTTATCTGGTTTTTCTCTAAGTTAACTATTCTATTTTGAATTTCAAATAAGTTTTCATTTCTGCTTTCAAAATCCGATTTTGCTTTTTTAGTTTTGTTCATTGTTGTTTCAGAATGATAATAACTATCATCCCACCCTCTTTTTATGAGCAAAACTGCTGGTTTTTTGTTTTTGTTCATGAACTCATAACATTCATTAACTTTTTGTTCTATTTGATTGTTTGATAGTTCTGTATAATAAATGTTCAACAAGTCCAATATCTTCTTGGTAATATCGCCATTTATGAAATGTTGTGGTGCATCTTCACCTTTACAACCTCTGTATGCTATAACTGAAAGTAAAGGAATTTGACAAGGTAATATTAATGATGTTAACTCGTTTGTTGATTTAATGAGACCAGAATTTTGCATGTATATCAGAGGTTTTTTCCCGGCCAGATAAGCACCTGCGGCTATACCGATTGCTTCAGGTTCGTTTTGCGAGGGTATTTGCATTATTGATGGTTCATCTTGAATGTTCTTTATTATTGTTTTTAAGACACCACAGGGCACGCCAGATGAAAAATTAAATCCCAGATGTATCAATTCTTCAGTTAGCTTATTTGCTTTTAAGCTGTTTGTTTTTGTCAAATCATTAAATTTTTGTATCATTTATTTCACAACCATTATATTTTGTAAAGAATAATCCTCTGTAGTTCTCCCATACTCGTGGTTTTAATGTTGTTTCACTAAATATTTTTTCCACAATTTTTCTTTTTTTCAAGAAATATTCAATATTGTTAGCTTCAGGATGTTTCAATAATCCTTGTGCTGGAACATATTCCTGCATCGTATTTATTATTGGGAAGGTTGTAAGTAAAGGTTTAAATTCTTTCATCTCTCTTTCAAATACACTTAACGAATCCAAACCAGCGATATATAATATTGATGTGTCAATGCCTATTTTTTTTGCTTTGTTTAAAATATTCTTTATTTCAGATAATTGAATTTGTTTGGATTTTTTTAATAAATTATTTCTTCTTTCAAAACATTCAACTGTAAAATAGATATTAAAAGGATTTGCTTCTTCAAATAGTATTCGCAAAGATTCTTCTGATCGAATTTGAGCGCCAAGATATTTTAAAGAGCCCTTAAATTTATATTCTTCTCTAAAAACATTGTTTAGCATAAGAAGATGTTCTAATGTTTTGTTTTCATCAGGAAAACAACCAGTAACGACGCCTATCCCTGTTATGTGTTTGAAATTAGAAATTTTCTCCTCTTTTAGTGTTTGATTTATTTTTTTCCTGATTTTTTCTTTTGTTGTTAAATCTTTACCGTCTGCATCTTTTGGATTCAAATTATATGTTCCACAAAATTCACAACCTTTGCAAGCACTTCGACTATTGGAGTTTATTGTAATTTCAGTTCCTAATATTTTACCTTTAATTTTTTCAAATTTTCTGAAGTAGGTGCTATCACACACATCTTCTTCAGGGGTGTTTGCAATACCTATTTCTTCTCCAAGAAAACTCACTTTGTTGTTTATATGTGTCCATCTTGAACTTGTTGTGTTTGTTATTGCGTGAAATAATGGTTGTTTTGAATTGTGTTGTTTCATTTCGAATCTGATTCTTGGGTTATCTGTTTTGTTATAGGAAATGCCTTCTAGGTTTAACGCTAGAGAGATTATATCTGTTATTGGCACATCATAGTGCTTTTTGAGAATCTCTGCTTCAGCCAAGGATTTTAGAACTTGATTGGTTTTTTGCATGTCTTTACCACCCGTCTTTTTAAAAGAATGTTGTTATGTTTTTAAAGGTTCTTGTTTATGCTACTTATTAGTGGTCACTTATTTGTTTTTTCCAAAAACGCAATAATAATCTTTTTTATCTTTGTACAAGTCTAGAATTCTAAAATCCTTAAAATGTTTCTTTATAAGTTTTTGATTATAAATAAAATGAGTCAAGCCCTTTTCATTACCAATAGTTGGCTTAAAAGTGTTGGGTGCAATTTCTTTGGCGGTTTTTACAAGACAATAACGAACCTTTCCACAAGCAATTCTTCCGGCAAGAGTAATAAATACTAAACCATCTTTCTTCAAGATTCTTCTAATCTCTGAAATCGATTTTATAATGTTTTTTTCTGTCGAATGCTGCAAAACCTGAACAGAGATTACTGCATCAAAAAAATTATTTCCGAAAGGAAGCTTTGAAAAAACATTTCCTAAAAACAGGTCTGATTTTAACTTTTTCTTTTTAAGTTCTTTTTTAAGAATCTTTAGACCTTCTTTTGCATTGTCAACTCCAACAACATCAAATCCCTGTTCTGATAGATACAAAAGATTTCTGCCAGCACCACATCCAAGATCAAGAATATTCTTAACATTGTTCTTCTTAAAAATCTTAGAAAGCTGTTTCATTTCTTCATGAGGTTCGAGAATATCATAATGAGAATAATTTTTACCTTCTTTTTTGTAAATATCATTCCATTGTGTCATGATAGAATATTTAATATGGCAAAATATTTATAATACTTTGGTTTATAGCAAGAATTATTGGCCCTGTAGCATAGCCTGGTAACAATCTTCAGCAAATGATGCAAAGCATCGCGACCAACGGGAGCATCATTCCCATCAACGCTGATAAGGGTTGGGTAAATAGTGCTTCCGGCTTCGGACCGGATAACCTGGGTTCGAATCCCAGCAGGGTCATAATTTATTTTCTTTATTCAGAATTCACATTCATGATTTCCTTCATGATTACAAATGTTGGTTAGTTCAGTGAGATTTACAAGATTTTCTAGTATTTTACCCACTGTTGAAAATTCACTACCGAATACTCGAATACCAAATATTTGAAGCTTTTGTTTAGCCTTAAAACCCATTTCTTTTGCAATAAATAGGTCTGGTCTATGTTTCATTATTTCATCTACGGACTTGCAACCTCCACCTCCATGACGTGATTTGTTAGGATTTATCTGGACTTTGTTAGTTTTTGTATCACAAACTGCAAAAAAGGGGCTTTGTCCCAAGTGTTCACAGATTCTTGAGTCCAAACCTTTATCTTCAATTACTGGTATTATTATTCTCATTCTTACTTTTCCAGTTTATTTATTCTGTTCTCAATAGACTCTTTTTGCTCTTTTAACAAGGTTAATTCATCCTTTGGATTTACATTTTCGTTATTTCTTATCCATCTAGGAATATGTGTTTCAAAAAATATTTTCATAAGTCCTCTACCTCGACCGCCTGTTTCTGGTGCTCTATCGCTATTGTTTCCTCTTCCATCACCATTACTATTGCCGCCTCTGTTGTAATTTTCTCTTTGGTTTCTGAAAAAACCTCCTTGTCCAGTTGATTTGTATCCTGGCTCGTCATTTCCTGAGCAATAACCTGCTCCTCTTCCGGTTTTTGGGCCTTCTCCCATTGGTCCTGTTCTATCGCCTCTTGGCATTTTTATCACTTCTCCTTTATTTTATTTTTTTTATTTGATGACAGTGCATCATCTCTAATCATGAATGTGTTACATTGTGGACATTTTTCTTCTTTACATGGAACACCTGGTTCATGTTTTTTTTCATATCCACAGTTTGGGCAAATACAGTTTTTTGGTCCGCCTATTCCTCTTTTTTGACCTAGTGTGTTTTGCATATTTTGTTTTATTTTGTATATGCCCCCTTCTATTTTTATTGCTTTGCCGTTGATTAGGGCGTCAGTTATTTTTTTCCGAGCTTTGCATAGTGTTCTTTGGAATGTTGATTGATGAAAGCCCATTTTTTCTGCTGCAATGGTTTGGTTTAGCTCTTCCAAATCACTTAGTCTTAATGTTTCCCATTCATCTATTGTTAAAGTTACTTCATCTAATGTGCTAAGAGGTATCCCTCTTGGTTTGAAATAATCTATTTTCGGGGTTTTCTCGACTATTCTGCTTTTATGAGGTCTAACCATTATGCATAATAATGCATAACTATTTATAAATCTTTTGGTTTAAAGAGAACTTCTCGACAAAAAACATAGAAAAAAACATGGAAAACTTAAACTAAATCAGGATGAAAACCCAAAGCAGAAATGTTGCCAGCTAATTTATTATTTTGCAATTCAGAATATTTTCTCAAAACAGGTTCACTAATCATGGACATGACTAAAACCTTGGCATCATCAGCTCTATGAAGATCTAATGTTTGTTCATAAACAGCCATGCTGAGAGGTTTTATAAAAAATTTGATTTTATTCGCTGTCGGAATAAGATAAGGTCCTTCTGAAGTATAAAAATAATAAGCTTCATCTTTCTTGTCTTTATACATAATGATTTCATCACTATATGTGGTTTTAACAACATCTCCAATACAAGAAACTCTGTATATTGAAGCTTTTTTAAAATTAGTGGCGTCTGCTTTCTGGATTTTTTTATCGGCAATGAAAAAAGTAAAAAAAGGTTTTTTCAAATCATACTCGGTCATAACAAAGTATGGCTCCATTTTTAAACCCAATTTTTCATAAACTGTTTTTTCATCATCGTCTTTTTTCGTGAATGAATTACTCTTAGGTTTGGATGCGGGTCTTGATTTTGGTTTGGGTCTCATTCTTTGCTTTTCTTGTGGAATGTTTTGTAACTGAAGACCTGCAATATTCATATCCATCGCAAGGTTCATTTGTTCAATAAGATCAGTGAGTGTTGATAGTTTTTTTACACTATTGGTCAAAAAGTTTTTTAACTTTCCAATCTCAAGTTCATAATCGACAATTTCATGCTCGAGTTTTCTTCTAGTTTCATCATGTTCATAGCCAAATCTGAATGTGTCTGAAATCATATCAAGAAATATTTGTTCTTGATCAGGATTATCAACATTAATTATCCTTTTTGAGAATGATTTAATCTTACTGTAAGTCATAGGGCTTACTGGAAATCTTTTTTCAAGAGATTTTAAGAATTTTTCAAGTTCAGATTCATCCATAAAAAAACGGAATTGTTACTACTTTTTAAAGGTTTCTCGAGTTATCTCGCGTGATGATGCTTATTTGAAAGGAACTTCGTGGCATTCAAAAGAGCCATACAACCCTCTCCGGCAGCAATAATCAACTGTTTGGCCTTATTATTTGTACAGTCTCCTGCAGCAAAAATCCCTGTGTTGGATGTTGCCATAAACTTATTGGTTTTAATATGTCCAGATTCATCAAAATCAATAATATTTTTTAAAGACTCGAAAATAAACTTATTCGGAACCCTTCCAATTTCTACAAAAATACCATCCACTTTCAAAAGTTTCTTCTTTTTAAATTGTTCATACTCTAAACCACTAACAAATTGTTTTCCAAGAATCTTTAAAGTTTTAGCATTATTGATGATTTCAACATTTTTTTGGTGGATCATCTTTTCAATTAATACTTCATGACCTGTTAATTGGTCATTGATGTTTAGCAAATATATTTTTTTTGCAACACGAAGAACAAATTCAACAGCCTCTAAAGCTGCATTACCACCGCCAATGACTGCAACTGTTTTATCCTTGAAAAAAGGACCATCACAAACAGCACAATAAGTTAATCCTCTGCTGCTAAGCTCTTTTTCACCAGGAACATTGAGTTCACGAGGTTTAGCGCCAGTAGCAAGAATAATTGTTTCAGTGAAATAATCCGCTTTGTTTGTGGTGAGCTTGAAAGTTCCATTATTCTGCTTTTCAACAGATTTTAATTCTTCACCAAGACTTAAAGGAATATTATTTATTCTTGCCTGTTCTTTCAAATTATTAATCATCTCAACAAAATTAGTGTGCTTAAAACCAGGATAATTCTCAATATCACCAGCGACATTTAATTGCCCTGCAAAATCATTAGATATAACCAAAAATTTCATACGTTTTCTTGCAGCATAGATTGCGGCGGTAATTCCTGCAATGCCCGCACCGATAATAATAGTCTCATAAACATCGTTATCTTTCAAGTATTTAACCAATAAATTAATAGTTTTCTTTCTAGTGTCCTTGTTTCTTAACTCGGCAGAAAGATTTTTTTCATGAAGAACGTGTTCAACCCAGTCAGCAAAATCATTTTTATGAGCATTAACGTGTTCTTCAAAAACACTATCAGAAAAGTGTTCCAGTACAAATAATAACTCGCAAATATTTTTTACGCTTCTGTTTTTAAAATGAAAATATTGTTTGAAAGGAATCTCTGTCAAGTAAACACCTCTTTTTAAAATAAACTATAATCCATGTCTTTATATTTTTTATGGAAATGAAAACACTAATTATTTAAAAACGCCAACTCCTTAGAAAAATTTATATAGAAACTAAATTAAATAAGAAGATTGTTTGAAGATGATTTGAGGTGTAAATTGAATCTTTTAGAAAATATAAAGAACAAAGCAAAAAAACTCAATAAATCAATTATTTTTCCAGAGAGCACAAATGAACGTATTCTAAAGGCCTGTGAAATCATTGTAAAAGAAAAAATAGCAAGACCAATATTGATAGGTGTTCCAGAAGTTATAGAAAAAAAAGCAAGAGAAATAAATGTTAATCTTCAAGGAATAGAAATACGAAACCATCAAGAGTCAAATCATTTTGAAAAATATGCAGAAATGCTTTATAAGCGTCGAAAAAACAAAGGGTTGACATTAAATGAAGCCAGAGAACTTTTGAAAAACCCAATATATTTCGGTGTCATGATGGTTTATGCTGATATGGCTGACGGGCTTGTTTGTGGTGCGGAAAACCCAACACCTGCAACACTGAGACCAGCTCTGCAAATCATAAAAACAAAACCAGGAGTTGACATTGCATCATCATATTTTCTAATGATAAAAAATGGTGAAGTGTTATTCTTTGCAGATTGCGGAATGAATATTGATCCAACACCAGAAGAACTTGCAAAGATAGCAATAACAACAGCTGACTCAGCAAAGTCTTTCGGATTCAAACCCAGAGTTGCAATGCTTTCATTTTCCACTAAAGGCTCGGCACGTCATGAACACACAATAAAAATTGCAAAGGCAACAGAGATTGCGAAGAAATCACGTCCAGACATATTAATAGATGGCGAAATGCAGTTTGACGCAGCATATGACTCTGAAGTTGCAAAAATAAAATGTCCTAAATCACCTGTTTGTGGAAAAGCAAATATTTTCATATTTCCCTGTCTTGATGCGGGAAACATAGCTTATAAGATAACTCAGCGTCTTGGAAAATACTCTGCAATCGGACCGATAGTTCAGGGGTTGAACAAACCAGTAAATGATTTGAGCAGGGGTTGCAGTATTTCAGATATTGTTGATATCACAGCAATAACTGTAGTGGAGACAGATACTAAATGATTATCTTAGTGCTAAATGCAGGCAGTTCATCATTAAAATATCAAGTTATTAACTCTAAATCAGAAAAAATACTCATAAAAGGTCATGTTGATGCAATAGGTTTATCTAATTGTTCACATAAATATTCTTATAAAGAAGTTGAAAACAATACTTTTTCAAAAATAAAAAATCATGAAGAAGCAGCAAAACAAGCTCTTAAAACGATTGAAAGCACTGTGGGCTTGAATAAATTGCAAGCAGTTGGTCACAGGGTTGTTCATGGAGGCGAGCTTTATCAAAGACCTGTTAAGATAAATGATTTGATGTTGCAAAAAATAACCGAGTTTTCAAAACTCGCACCACTTCACAATCCTCCAAACATCGCAGGAATTAACGCTTGTAAAAAACATCTTCCAAATCTAAAACAAGTAGCTATTTTTGACACTTCTTTTCACTGCACGATGCCAAAGAAGGCTTATCTTTATGCAATACCTTTAGAATACTATCAAAAATGTGGTGTTAGAAAATACGGGTTTCACGGGACAAGTCACGAGTATGTCTCTTTAAAGGCTGCAAAGATTCTCAAAAAAAGAAATCCAAATCTTGTAACATGTCACTTGGGTAATGGCTCAAGCATTACCAGCGTTAAAAAAGGGGTGTCAGTTGACACATCAATGGGATTCACACCCCTACAAGGAGTTATTATGGGGACAAGATCAGGAACCATAGATCCATCAATTGTTGAATTCTTATCTAAAAGCTTGAAAAAAGATGTTTCTGAAGTGATGAATATTTTATATAAAGAATCTGGCCTTAAAGGTATTTGTGGTGAGTCCGATATGAGAATTATCAGTAAAAAAGCTTTGAAGGGTAACAAAAAATGTATTCTTGCATGTGAAATGCTCGCATATAGTGGTGCGAAATACATTGCAGCTCACATGGTTGCGCTTCCAAGTATTGATGCAATCGTCTTTACTGGTGGAATGGGTGAAGGATCATCTTTTATGAGAGAAAAGATTTGTGACAACCTCTTAGTTTTTGGTGTGAAGATTGACGCTAAAAAGAATGCTGAGAATAAAAGCGTTGATATTTCAGCTAAAAATTCAAAAATAAAACTTCTCGTAGTTCATACAAACGAAGAATTAATGATTGCAAAAGAAACAGAAATAGTTCTGAAAAAATTAGTATGATAAAAAATAATGTAGTTAAAGAAGTTAAATCAATGATTCTTGATTTATGTGCTGATAAAGATTTTATTTGGAAGTCTCATATCGAATCTGTTGTTAAATATTCTAAAATTCTAGCGAAAAAACTAGGTGCTGATGAAGAGGTCTGTGAAGTTTCTGCTTGGCTTCATGATATTAAAAAGGTTAAGGGTGAAAAGGGCAGTCATCATATTGAAGGTTCTAAAGAAGCTGCAGAAATTTTGAAGGGATACGAATTTTCTCAGAATAGAATAAACAAAGTAATGCATTGTATTATATCTCATTCGTCAGATAAGAATTATGCGCCTAAATCAAAGGAGGCAAGAATTGTTGCAAGTGCTGATGCTTTAGCTCATTTTGATAATTTCTTGAATTTAGCTTATGTTGCGTTTTACTTGAAGAAGTATTCTGTTGAGGAAGGCCGTGCTTGGTTGATAAAAAAGTATGATTCTTGTTGGGATAAATTGGTGTTTGTTCCTGAAGCTGTTGAGATTGCAAAGCCAAAGTATAAATTGGTCAAGAAAATTATCGGCTTATGATTTACTTTATTGCTGTGCCGAGACTCAACAGATGTTCGTGTGATTTGGAGTCGAATATTGGTTGCAATGCATAAACATGATTCGATAAGTTTGTTATTATTGGTTTTGTTATTGCGATTTTTTCTTGTAGGTTAATGTTTGCTTTGTATATTGCATTAATTTTGTGTCCGCTGTAGATTATTTCTGCTGTTGTGTTTGTTGATTTGATTAGTTTTAAACGATTAATGCTTTGATTAGATGAGTTTTTAACTTCTGTTTCTACTATTTTTTCTCCGTTTAAATCCAGATAATCCATGTTTGCGCAAGTGATTATTGAGAAAGGATAATCCTTGTCATTATCACCTCGCATACTTTCTTGTGGTATAATTGCAAAATCACAAATACTACCATGACTCACATCATAATTTTTAATTGTTTCTCCGATAAAAAAATTGTTGTGGTTGGATGTGTTTATTTCAACAACACTGTGAGATTTATCAGAATTACGAACTAGTGCGTATAAAGAATTGTTAAAACCATTCAATGAATTAATGTATTTAATATTTTTATTTGTTAAATCTTTTTTTGATATTAATATTTCATTAGTTAGCGTATTGTATAATCCATCATCATTAGCATCTATTGTTAAACCATTAAAACTATTTATAGATTGAATAAAATCAGACCTTTTTTGTTTTAATCCATCTTCTAAAGCACATATTTTTCCATTGATGGTACCAAAAAGCGTTTTATCAGTTGTTTCGTTATTATAAACTGTCCAAATAGTTCTTTTTGTTTTTGCTTTTAGTTTTATTCTCTTTTTTGTTTCAAAATTATAATACTCTAAAATATCATCATTTCCATAAAGCAATCCTAACATCTCCTTTTCGAATAGTGAATCATCAAGCATTAATTCTGATTCTTTGATTGCTTTGTTTTTTAAGTCTGTGAATTCTAATAATTTATTATACTGGTTTATTTCTATTCCAATCAGGTTTATTTCAGTATCGTATTTTTCTGTGTTGCTTTCTTTGGTTTTTAGGATTGTTGTATTTGCAGTTTCAAACGTGGTTTCTTTTAGTTCATTCAAGTTATCTGTTATGTTGTTTCTTAGTTTATCTAATTCTTGAATTGTGTTTTCTATGATTACATGAATATCTTTTTCATTGCTTTGTATTTTTACGTTTTTAATTTTCTCTAATGATGTGTTTAGATTTATCTTTGCTATTGCGATTGTTTCTTGATATAAGTCTATTTGTGCATTTGTGGATGCTATTTCTTGTTTTAGTGAATCTTTTTTTCTGTTATATGAATAGTCTACTCTGTCTGATATGTTTGATACTTCTGATTTTACTAGTTCTTCCAGTTCTTGTTGTTTCAGTGTTGCATTTGTGTTTTTTTCAGTTGCATCTTTTAGTAGTTTTTGCACTACAAGTATGAGGTTGTAGCGATGAATATCAGCCAATATCATGTTTGTTTCACTCATTTTATCACTTTTTTCTCTTTAAGAACCCCTCAACATATTTAAATGTTTCTATTTTTATCATTAAATAGTGGTAAAAATAGAAACATTTATAAATATCAGTTACCATTAACTATCATGGACGCACTTAAAACATATGAAACCACGCTAAAAAACGGAAACATACATATTTATCTTGTGAATTCATGTTATGACCGATGTGCTCATTGCTATATAAATGCGGTTCCTGAAACTTCTCCCAAAACAAAATCAATAGATACAGAAGATTTATTGCATTTTATAGACTTAATGCAGCAAGATAAATCAGTCGGATTAAACATAGGTTTGAGTGGTGGCGATCCCCTTTTACATCCTGAAATAACAACAATTCTTGATAGTATTTCAAATCATTCACAAATAGAAGTTTTAACAAGTGGCTTTGCATTGTCAAAAAGAAACAAGAATAATCGGCAGGAATTACTTGAAGCGCTTGTAAAAAATAATGTGAATTGTATCGTTGCTTCACCAGATGAGCCATATCACTCAATCACTTGGGATGATGTTGCTGATATTAGAAAATACATAAAGAAACAAGGATTTAATCCAAATAGACTTGGTTATCCATCAAAAAAGAAACAAACTATGCAAAAAGTCTTGCTCGGAACGACAATTATTGGAGGAGTAATGCTTGCAATTGATTATCTGCAAAAAAAAATTTGTGGAGAGAATAAGCCAACAATAATTCCACTTGGAAGGGGAAAAACTCTTCCAATAGAACAGCAAAAAACAGGCCAAAAGGATTGTAAAATGATTGAAAGGGCTGATCAGATATATGTTAATTATAACGGGGAATTACAATACTGTATGTATTCCTGTCATGATGGATTTATGAACATAAGTGAATTAAAAGAGATTGGTACTAAAGATGAGACAATTAAATACGTGCTTAACAGATTATCATACGATAAAACATTTCAAGATATGAACAAATATAATAGGTGTTATTTTTCCAAAAAAATCAGAAAAAAATGAATAGAAAACAAAAACAAGTTAATTCTTGGTACAAAATTATGTCTCTATTTTATGATTTCAGTATGAACTCTGAAATTCCTCCAGATGCAAGGCCTATCTTTTTTAACAAACTAAACATACAGGAGTCTGAAAAAGGAATCGAGCTCTGCTCAGGAACAGGTTTAAACATACCTTTTTATCCAAAATCAAACAGGATGTATTGTGTGGATATAAACTCTACTATGATGAAGAAAGCAAGGAAAAAAGCGAATACTCTTTCTTATACAAATATTGATTTCGTATTGAGTGATGCAAAAGAGCTTGTTTTCAAAAATGATAGTTTTGATTTTGGAATTTTTTCATATGCACTTTCAGGTACGCCGGATAATGAGTTGGCATTATCTGAAATGGAAAGAGTTGTGAAACCTGGTGGAAGAATAGGGATATTGGATTATGACGATTCATTTAGATTTCCAATGTGTGGTCTTGCCAAATTAAATCTCCACCAATTAGTCAATGATCGAAAAAATACAAGTGTTATTTATCATAAACCATTAGCCACCAAAACTAACAGATACAGCATTTATATTCTAAAAGTCACTAAATAAGAATTTGTATACAAAAATCAACGTCCGAACTCAAGTCTTTCAACTAAATACGTTGGAAGCCCTGCAAATTTCATCTTATCTTGTGTTGTTTTAAAGTCGTAGTTCATCCGTTTATATTCAAGAATATTTGTTGAAGAATCAAAAATCATGAATCCAGTCTTATTGTTACCATCTCTTGGTTGGCCGATACTCGGGGCGACTATCAGGGCTCTTTTTCTCAATTTATTTTTCTTCTTTATCTCTATGCTTTTGTTTATCCTTTTTTTGTTCTTTTCTTCGTATATTTTTGGCCTGTGCGTATGTCCGACAAAGCAATAATTGAATTTTCTTTCTTTGTCGTTAAAAAAATGTATTTGTGCATGGATTGGTCCGTGGATGTAGTTCATCTCTTCAGTTAAAAATGGTGTGCTGTGGGCAAAGATGATTTTGTTCTCTTCTTTGGTGTAACCTTCTGATATCAGTTTGTCGATGAATTCCAAGTTCTCTTTGGTAAGGTTTTTCATCGTCCAAATAAGTGCTTCTGTTGCGTATTCGTTATAGTCTCTCAGAAAATATGTGATTCCTGCTTTTATGTTGCATATTGACTGTTCATGATTTCCTGGAACTACGATGTCGGCGTTCTTTCTGATTATATCTATTGTTTCATTTGGGTTTGGTCCATAGCCGACTATATCTCCCAGACAGACGAGCTTATCCGGTTTATGCTTCTCTATCTCAGGCATCACTGTTTCCAAGGCTTCAAGGTTTGAGTGGATGTCTGATATAATTGCATACTTCATGAATATTTGGAAACTATTTGAGTATATAAATGTTTTTGTATTTATTACTGTTAAGTAATTAAACTTCGTTTTCTGGTCTGGTGTGAAACAATAAATTTATTAAGTTTAAGCCTTACTGCCTAATCATGTCCAAACATCTAGAATCTGAAATCACAAGACAGCAGCCCTTTAGAAATATAATGACAATTGTAAAAATTGAATCTCTGGAAGGACGAGGAGCAATTTCTGGTGAAGCCTTTGAAGTGCTTGCAAGTTCTGGCAAGAAATACAAGCTTCGATGCTGTAAAACCTTAAAACAAGCAAAACTAACCGAAAGAAACGTAACTCTCATTCCGAACTTATTTCCAAGATTTTATGGTCGAGAAGGCAGATATTTATTGTTCGATTGGATAAATGGAGAATTTTTAGGAAAAGAATTATCTTTAGATGTTTGCTATAAATTAGGCAAGATGGCTGGAGAAGCACATGCGCTTTCTGAAATAAACAAGAAGAAAACACCCTTTGACTTGTTTAATACGATTATAACAAATCTTAGAACACATAAAATCTTTAACAATCAGATACTAGGACAGATAGAAAAAACCTATTTCGCAATGATTGAAAAATTAAAACCAGATATAGTGTTGGAATTTCATGATTTTCACAGAGGAAATATTTTAGCGGATAAACACGGAAAATTATATTTTATAGATGAAGAGGGTTTTGGATATAAGGTTAAAGGTTTAGGTTTGGCAAAACCATTCTTCAGGTCAAAATGGATTAAAACCTCTGCTCAAAAAAGAGCCTTTTGGAAAGGTTATTGTGAACATCATAGTAACGATTATTTTGACAATGATTACAAAAAATTTGTACATTTCTTGCAGCTCATAAGAACAATTTCTACAAGAACAAGAACTGGCGCAGATTACATGAGCGAACGTAAAGACCTGCTTAACATGCTTGAAAAAAAAGGTTTTTTTGCAAATTTCTTCAGTTAAATCTAAGAAAGCTTTTTATATGAGCGAGCTCTTAATAAGAAAATCATGGATTTCAAACAGGAAATAGTGAATATTCTTGGAAAAGAAATTGGTTTATCAAAAGAAGAACTACTTGGTTTAATAGAGGTACCTCCAACTCAGGACATGGGGGATTATGCATTTCCTTGTTTTGTGTTATCAAAGATTTTTAAAAGAACACCAAATGAGATAGCTGTTGAGCTTTCTAAAAAAATAGAACCTTCAAAATCAAAAGTGATTGAAAGAGTTGTATCAAATGGTCCTTATCTTAACTTTTTCTTGAATAAAAAACTTTTTGCAAAAAACACATTAGAAAATATTTATGCTGAGAAAGAAAATTTTGGTCGAGGAAAAGAAAAGAAAGACCGAATAATGATTGAGTATCCTGCACCAAATACGAATAAACCATTACATCTTGGCCATGTTCGAAATATGCTTCTTGGAAAAAGTCTTTCAAACATCCTCATTTTTAATGGTTATAAGGTAATACAAGTGAATCTGAATAATGACCGTGGCATACATATTTGTAAGTCTATGATTGCCTATAAAAAATGGGGTGAAAAAAGAGAGCCCGATAAAAAATCTGATCATTTTGTTGGTGATTTCTATGTTTTATACGCAAAAAAAGTCAAAAGTGATGAAAAACTAGAAGTTGAAGCTCATCAGATGCTCGAAGCATGGGAAGAAGGAAACAAAGAAGTAAGAGCCCTTTGGAAAAAGATGAATAAGTGGGCTATCGATGGTTTTAATCAAACATATAAGCGCTTCGGGATTAAATTTAACAAGGTTTACAATGAGAGCGATCATTATGAAAAAGCAAAAGAGATTGTTCTTGATGCTTATAAGAAAGGTTTGTTTAAGAAAGATGAAGCAGGAAATATCGTAGCCGAACTAGAGCCTTATGCTTTATCAAATAAAGTTGTTTTAAGAGAAAATGGAACCTCAGTTTATATGACTCAAGATATTAATCTTGCAAAGATTAAATACGATGATTTTAAGATGGATCGTTCAATTTATGTTGTTGGTTCAGAACAAAATCTTCATTTTAAACAATTATTTAAAATTTTAGATTTGTTGAAATTTAAGAATACAAAGGGTTTAACGCATCTAAGTTATGGAATGATTGCTCTTCCTGAAGGTCGTATGAAATCAAGAGAAGGAACTGTTGTTGATGCTGATAACTTGCTCGATAATATGGAGTTTTTAGCGGCAAAAGAGGTCAAGAAGCGTCACAAACTAACTGAAGAAGAAGTGTTTGAAAGAGCAAAACAAATAGGTCCTGGTGCTTTAAACTTTTTCATACTCAAATATGAACCTGCAAAAGACTTTATCTTCAACCCAAAAGAATCATTATCGTTTGAAGGAGAAACAGGTCCATACATCCAATATGCTCATGCGAGAATTTGCTCAATTCTTCGAAAAACAAAAACTCCTGTGTCTGTTGATGTTGATTATTCTTATTTTAATACTAAAGAAGAACAAAGAGTACTAAAATTATTGGGTGATTACCCTGTTATTTTAAAGGAGTCTGCTGATTCATATAAGCCATCACTCGTTGCAAGATATTTATTAGACCTTTCTCAGAGTTTTAACGAGTTCTATCACGAGTGTCCAATTATAGGTGAGGTTGAAGAGTTGAAAAAAGCAAGGCTTTTATTGATATGTTGTACAAAAGAAGTTTTAAAATCAGGTTTGGCTCTGCTTGACATATCCGCTCCTGAGAGAATGTGAGCCTTTAAAATACAAAACTAT
>JAHIUF010000012.1 GCA_018817005.1 Nanobdellota archaeon | reverse complement strand
TGCTTTGTACTTAGCAGCTAACACATAAACTGTTTGTCTGCTAATTCGTTGTATTCTAGCAATAGAAGTGGCACTTCTGCCACTTCTAAACTGTTTAATAATCCATTTTCTCTTCTTTTCAGTCAACATTCCCATAAAAAATCACCAAAAAGAAGAAAAACTTCAAGATTTAAAGAAGTGTAAACAGATTACGATCTTAAACAGTAATAATTTGTAACAAAATGTTTATATAGTTAATAACCAATTTCTTCTTGTATGGGTGGAAAAAGAGGTCAATTTACTGTTTTTGTTATTCTGGGATTTGTTTTGGTAGTTGCGTTTTCGTTTATGCTTTTTGCAAGAAATGCTATTGTTGAAGCTCAACTACAAGCAAGAGCTGAAAAGATTGTTGATGAAACTCTTAGAACCACTAATATTAATCATTATGTTACGTCTTGTCTTGAGAGTATCACTAATGAAGCTGTTTCTCTAATAGGATTACAAGGAGGTGTTATTTATAAACGTCAAGGTGGGATGATTGATTTGGGTTCTGAAGGAGAAGATTTTATCCCGTTTGAATATAATCACACTATATATAATATAAGTTATGGGTTGGTAATTAATCGTAATGAGTCTTGTCTTGAACCAAATCCTCCCAATTATCCTTTTGCAAATACTTATCTTAAGAATATTCAATCGAAGTATCATTTAGAAAGTGTATGTAATAATGATTGCAGTTCAAATAGCGGGTCTTTTGGTTGGATGTCTCTTTCATTTCTTTGCGACCCTGACGGCTCTAATAAACAAGGAATCAGCACTAATAATCCTTATAGCTGTGGATCTAATTATGGCTCTTTAAGTATTCAAAAACAATTGCAAGAGTTTATTTCCAATAAAACGTCAACATGTGTGAATTTTTCTTTGTTTGAAGATACTTTTGGCTATAATATCACTATTTTAAATCAACCAAATACAACTTTGTTTTTTGGAAGAAAGGGTTTTTCTGTCCAAACAAAATATCCTTTCATAGTACGAGTTGGTTCTTCAGATGTTAAAACATTTGTGAATTTTGAAATTAAAAAGAGTTATCGATTAAAAGAGCTTGTTGAGTTTTTGGTTAAACTTTTAAGAGAAGAAGCCACCAATCCTTTGTTTAATTTAAGAGCTGATTATAAAACTTTTCGTGGAACTTCTGGATGGGACTCTGCAATTGATGTAATTGTTAAAAGCAATGCCTGTGAAGGTTGTGCTATTGGTGTTTTTGATGATGTTGTTCAAATAATTGATAATAAAACTCTTATTGACGGTGCACCTTTTGTTTTTCAGTTTGCAATAAAAAATAGGATTCCTGCTCTTGACTGGATTAATTCTGGAGGTGCTGCAGACATTGTTGTTATGGAAGGTCAGGAAATTCATATAAATCCAAGATCAATTGATCCTGATGAAAATCTTTTGAGTTATAATTATTCTTGGTGGAAAGAGGATTATGATGAAGTATTTGACTCTCTTTGTTGTCAACAGCAAGGAAGTCCTGCTTTTTGCATACAAAACTGTGTGACAAGAAACTCGATAATACCTCACAATTGGAGCCTCTCAGATGAATACTTAGACACTCAGAGAAATGCTTCTTACAAAACAAAGTTTGAAGATACAGGTTTTCATAATGTGAAACTCTTAGTTAAGGATGAAGAGGGACTTTCTGACTGGCAAAACATATCGATTCTGGTTTTTGACTTGCCTGTTGCTGTTATGCAAGCAAGAAATGATTATTCAAATATCAAAAACAACAATGCTTCAATAGAGGATTTTTATTATCTTGATTCAAGTCTTTCTCATGCATATCTTTCACCTATTACCAAGTTTCGATGGACTGATTCACGAGAACCTTTTGAAATTGAAACTCGTGAAACAATAAGAGTTATTCCAAATGAAACAGGTGTTGATATTAAAACAATAACATTGTTTAATTTTTCAAAAAACAGTCTTATGAATGCAAATGCATTGAAAGTTGCTCATGAAATCTCTTTAGAGGTTTACACAAACATTATTGGTTGGTCTTATCCTCCGGACACAGAAGAAATTGTTGTTCATCAATGCTTGCCACATAGAAGCACAGTTGACCCTTATCCTTTTAACACCGGCGATCCTTTTCAAGCAGATCATACTTGCTGTTCAGATGAAGCAGCAACTTGGGGTGAAATAACAACTAATAATTTGTGTTTTGAGTTTAATCAGTTAACTTGTTTTCCATCACAAAACTTAGAGTATTATCCTGCAAACCTTGCTGTAACAGATAACGTGCAAGGAAATGTTTTGGTTGCTGCTGTTTCTCAAATAAGAAGCTTAGATTGGGGTGATAAAAATGATATTTACATGCATAACTACACTCAAAAATGTAGCGGTAACAGGGGTAATGTCTGCTCTGGAATAGTAGATGATTATTGGGAGCTTGCAGTTTCCTGCAATAACAAGGCTGCAGATGAAATTGCAACTTGTCAGGGGCCTTGTGACCCAAGCGACAGTGGATGTAATGTAAATTCTTGTCCAGGAATCTCAAGTCCTACAATAATCACGAACCAATGTTATGATTATAAACCTGGCGAAACTTTTGAAAAGAATTTCTTAAGAACACTCACTTCAAGCCTTTGCAGTGATAATTTAAAGTGTGCTACAGATTTTGGTAATAACAATGGTGTTTTTGGGATTAACGGACTGAATGATAAAAACTTTAAATGTCAAGGTGAGTGCTTCGGTGGTGGTTGCAATTATCCTGTGAATTGTGTTTGCGGATTTGAAGATGATAAACAAGCTATGTGTGGTGCAAGTAAACTTTGTGATGGTAAACTACCTGGTTATTCTTGG
This sequence comes from Nanobdellota archaeon, assembly GCA_018817005.1. Taxonomy (GTDB): domain Archaea; phylum Nanobdellota; class Nanobdellia; order Woesearchaeales; genus JAHIUF01. The sequence goes on along the minus strand of JAHIUF010000012.1, from coordinate 28,345 downwards.
TCAATAACTCTAGGCCCGCAAAAAGAGACTGGCTGTAGCGACACTTGTCAGGAAGTCAACTGTCTTTACTATGTTTTTGATTCAAACTCAAAAACTTGTAAGACAACTGCCAATTCTGACGCTGATTGCGATGACAGTTTTGTTTTTGATGATGATACTTATAAGTGCATCAAGTGTACAGATAATATTGAAACAGGTGGTGACGAACCACAAAATACTTGCGAGAGCAGCTGTCCGCATTACGATGATGTTGGAAGCGATAAATGTGATGAAGAAGAACATAACAAATTTATTTGTTCAGGAAACATTGACACTGGAGGATTTTGCAGCGATATCTGCAAGCACACAGATGCAACGCATCAGTGTGAATCAAGCTGTCCTGGTTATTCTGGTGACCCTGCTTGTGATAACATAGCTCCTGACAGTAATAATCTTAACACTTGCAAGAACGCAGGTCAAAGTTATTTTTTAGATATATGTACTGGTAGTTGTGGCTTGATTGATTCAAAGGTTTGTAGCTCACAAGGTGTGGGTTGCACTGCTGATGCTGCTTGTAATGGTAAAATGCTTGGTGATACTTGCGGATTTAATAAAATATGTAATACTCGATGTGAATGTGTTAATAAAAACGCAATGACATAAAATCAAAAATATGTGGACAAACTAATTCAAAAACTATATATATTAGAACATTTATTGATTATAGTAAATATTAAAAAGATGGTGGTTGTTATGAAGAAATTTTTTATAGGCATCATATTATTAGTTTCACTATTTTTATTTTCAGGAAGCGTCTTTGCAGCAGATATTGTTTGTTGTTGTGTTGATTCTGACCCTTATTATTATGAAACTTTACAAGCTAATGAGTGTTCGGCCATCAGTAATTCTGCAGCTTATTCTTACAACTCAACTTTTGCTTTTATTGATTGTCCGTTAAAATGTTTGCCTGAATGTTCTCAAAAAGTTTGTGAAGGAGATAATGCTGGATTTCCAGAGTGTATTTGCGGTTCTGAGGTTTTAACGTCTCCAAACTTTTGTTGTGCTCTTTCAGGAGATGTTTATGCAACACCAAATTTGTGTTTGAAAGATCCTTCTTGTAAAACAATAAATTATTTTCATGTTTCAGGAACTGTTTATGACAAAGATACAAACGTGATTGAAGGTGCAACAATAACTATTGGTGCAAAAGAAACTCAAACAAGAGTTGTCGGTCGATACGACTTGTTAAACATACCTGAAGGTTCGATTTCTATTACTGCAAAGAAAATTGGTTGTAAAGAGCAAACTAAGAGTATGTTTTTGGAGTCAGATTTTATTAATGCAAATTTCCTTCTTGACTGCAGTTATGAACAACAAACTTGTGCTGATGTTTCAGGTGTTTGTTGTAATGATGGTTATGAGTGCGTAAATGCTGAATACGTTGCAACAAGTAATTGTGATGCTTGTTTTTTAAGTTGCAGCAGTGGCTGTCAAAAGATAGTTCCTAAGAGTCAATGTTCTTACGGTGCTTGTGATATTGCAGATAACAATTGGTGTAATGAGACTAATTCATGGGTGTTTTTCAATTTAAATGATCTTTCTGGTTGGCAAACCTATTGTTCAAATGATTATTGTGGTTTAGTTGATCCTGATTGTGCAGCGCCCCAGTGTTATTATGATGGCTGTAATGGTGCTTGTCCAACTGGTTGTAATTCTCCAGAAGATGACCCTGATTGTGGTTTAGGACTTTGTGATGGTTCAAATAATCAGTGGTGTGATACTGTCGCTGGTGTTTGGAAAGGAATAAATGATGGTTTTTGTAATCATTGCAGTGACCCTGATTGTCCTGGTGCTTGTGGAAATAATGTTCGTGAAGGTATTGAAGAATGTGATGGATCCGATTCGAACAGTTGTCTTTTTGGTTGCACAGACCAATGTACTTGTGAATATCATAATGATTGTGGAGATATGTTTGTGGAATTTGGCGAGGAATGTGATTTAAGTCCTTGTAAACAAGGATATTTCTGCACTTCTTCTTGTAATTGTGTGCTTGATGATCCCTGTATTGCTGGTTTTGTTAAAGCTTCAATTCTTTCAACACCCACTTACACTCTTGATAAAACAGCTGTGTCTATAAGTTGGAATCCTCCTGCTTCTTGCGATATAACTTCTTTTAAAATTTTCAGATGTAAAGGGGTGGATTGTGTTCGTAACTGGGTTTTATTAGGAAGCACTGATTCTGATGACAACAATTTTGTTGATGAAACAATTACGCCTAAGATTAATTATGGTTATTATATAAGAACATATTTTATGGGTGGCTTTTACAAAGATTCAAATATTAAATATATTGAAACTGGTGACGAAATTTGTCTTAGTGGAATCACCGGCCAATTTTGTTATGAAGATGACGAGCAAGAACCAGGCATATATACTTGTAATGATGATAATGAATTAGAACTATTTCGAGATGCGGATACTGGTTTTTGTGTTGATGAGAATGGTCCAAGAATTGTTGGCACTGCTGAATGTGAAAACTGTAACAGTTATTATGAAATGTTTGTGTTTGATGTTTTAAACACTCCAACAATAAAAGTTATATATGAAAATCCTTTTGATGATAATCCTCTGGAAAAGAGTTGTTCACAACTACAACTTTTAAGTGTTTGTTATCTTGAAAAAACCTTAACTTCTCTTGACAAGTTTGAAAGTTGTAATCTTAATTCTTGTTATGATTATACTACAAAAGATAATTGTTTGGATAATCCTTGTAATCAATTCATAAAAGATGGTGGTTATTTGTGTGAGTGGAATAATTTTAATGAAGAATTAGGTCTTGGTGTTTGTGTTCCGCAAGAATCAGAAGAACAAAATTGCAGCTTATGTGATTCTGAAAATAACATTTTTAGTGGTTGTAATGAAGAAATCTGTGGTTTATATGGTAATTGTTATTATGATAACGAAGCTAATAGCTATTCTACAAGTGAGCCTAATTCCTTCACTCCTTCCTGTAAGCATGAAACTGAAGTTAAGTGCAGAGATTATGACACTGAAACTGACTGCGTTGGAAATCAAGCTTTAGGAGTTGCTGTTTCTTATGTTAGTGGTGAACGAACTAGCGGCAATCATGAACCAACTTTAAGTGATGATTTTTTTGGATTTGGAAAGTGTCGCTGGGATGCAATAGATAAAACGTGTTATCGTGACGCAGATTTCAACAGTCCACAATTTCCGAATGATGAACGTGTAATGGATTGTGATAGTTTTTCCAATCTCACTTGCTCTAAAGATTTCGAGTCTCCAATCACAACTGTTTTTCCAGAAGCAAAACATGGAAAAAAATTCGTTCAAGAGTTTTTTGCATCCGACGATGTTTCAACAGGAGATGGAATAAAAACATTTTATTGTATTGCAGAAAACAGTTGTTACCCTAAAACTCTTGCAACAAAAACTAATTTTACTCATGAATTATTTTCTGAATCGCCAAATTCTGAAGATTCATACAACTTATTTTATTATTCAAAAGATGCTGCTGAGAACCTTGAAGTTGTAAAAAGCTTTCCTTTCAAGATTGATGCAAAAAGTCCTGTTGTTACAATTACTCACACAACTAATTCTTATGAAATCGATGAAGATGACTGGTACACTGATTTGAATATTAGTCTTTCTTTTGATGAAAACGTTTCATGTAATAATATTAATTTAACAAAACCTGCTGGCGGACATGATAATTATGAAAATATGAGTGGTCGAGAGTTCTCATTGTTTTATGGTGGTCTTTCAGATGGCTGGTATGTTTTTAACTTTGATTGCGCTGATAACTTTGGGAATAAACCTCAAATAACTCTTCCAAAAATATTTAAGATTGAAGGTGATAAAAGAATTACTAATCCACTACCCTATAAAACTTTCAACAAAACTAGTAATATCATTATATCGATTGAAACTGTGAATATTGCTGACTGCAAGTATAGTTCTGAAACACCTTTTTATTCTGAAATGACAAATAGCTTTGTTGCAGATAATAATAAACTAAAACATTCTAAAACAATCAGTGTTTCAGGAACTGGTGTTTATGAGTATTACACTGCTTGTCAAATACAAACACAAGAAGGAAATGAAATTGTTGAAAACAATGCTGGTGATAAAATAATGTTTGCAGTCGACCTGCTCCCGCCAATAACTACCATAACTGAAACTAACAGTAATCAACCTATGGCTTTTAATGACTGGTATAAAAAGGTAGATTTGAAGTTTGATTGTGTTGATAGAACTTATGACACTTCTTCGCATAAAAGTTTAATTAATAATCAGGGTGTTGATTGGTCTTTTGGCTGTAAAGAACTAAGATATTGTAATGGTATAAATTGTGCGTTGGAAATAGAATCGTTTCCCTTTGAAACAAGTTTTTCAGTGACTGGAACATATGATATAAAATTCTTATCAGTAGATAACGGTACAAATCTTGAACCTGTGAGATCTGAAACAATAAAGATTGACAATATAGTCGCTCAGATTTCTTTTAATGTAAAAGATTTTGATAAAAACCCGGTAGATACACTTGGTTATGGCTTTTTTGAATTAACCTTTAATTCTAATAAAGACATTTCAGAAGTCCAAAAATTAACATACAAAGTCAATTCAATCACTAAACCAATTCCAATTCCTTCTTTACCTGATGAAAAAGATAAAAAACAAGTTACTGCAAATTTTGAGGTTTCTGAAGCAGGATTTAGAGATATTAACACTGAAATAGAATTTGCACTAACTATAAAAGATACTCATGGAGTCGTAACACAAACGTCATTCATAAAACAAGTAGATACAACAATTCCTACTGCTCCAACGCTAGAACCAATCTTTAGTAAAACACTTTCAAAAGAATATCCAGTTCATTACTTTGCATCAGCCACTTATGGTAATGGACTAACCAGAACAAACACTTATTATACAAATGATAATGCACTTTTTGTTACAGGAATAACTTCACAATTAGAACTAATGAATGTATTGTTTTACTTAACACAAAACATTTACTTAGAACAAATTCCAATTACAAATTATGACCAACGTGCTACTGAAAACATTGGAGGAATCGAGTTAGATGAAACCACAATTGATGGTACTGCAAACAAAGGCTCTTTCGAAATAAGCGTTGTTGCAAGTCAAGCAGACCTGCGAAGCGACCCTGATTGGGTTGTAGGGAATTACTTGAAGTTCAACAATAAAAGAGAAAGTTATGGTAACTATCATAAATTCTACGAAATAACAGAAGTATTATTCTCAGGACAAACATTCATTAGATTCAAACCAGCTCTTGAACACGCTGTATCTGGGACTGTTGAAGTTTATGAAAAAGACCATGACATGAATTGGTTTGGAAAAGAAATTCCTTTAACTTATAATAATGCTGGCAACAATAACTATCTATTCTATGCATCTGTAAAAAATCAATATGGTCGTCCTGGATCAACAGCAACACACAATCTATTTTTTGACAATCAACCGCCATTAATTGAATCAGATGTTATTCGTGGAACAATAGTTGATGAATTTCAACCAATAAAAATCAACATTAGTGAATATAAGTCCGGGTCAGGAATAAATCCTAACTCAATTGTAATCAGCATAAATAACGGTAGTTTTGTAAATAACGCAACTGTTGGTAATGGACTAACATTTACTTATCTCAAAAGCGATGAATCATCTGATTATTACAGAGTTGTTTATACACCAACAACAGCTTGGAAAACCGGAACATACACGCTTTTATTCAAACTAGAGGATTATGCTAATAACCAAGTAATGGACAACGGATTTAACACACAAGCCTGCTATAATACAAAAGACGGTTGTTGTCTTAATATTTCCGACTCTACATGTGACCCTGACTGTAGATTAGTGAATGGCATTTATGATTTAGGAGAAGACCCTGATTGTACTAATATTGGAAGTTGTACTACAAACAGTGGTGATTGCTGTTTATCAGAACCCACAGATGGAATTTGTGATGCTGATTGTTTTGATAACACGTGGGATTCTGATTGCAATTGTCACCATGGAGAATGCAGTGCAAACCATGAAATCTGTCAATACGGAGAATGGTTAGAATATGGTGTTAGCATTGATGAAGATACTTATTGCGAATTCTCAAAGTGTGGACGTGAAGATCCTATCTGCTTTAATTGCAACTCAACATTTGAAAACACTTGTGACTTCGAAAACAAGGTTTGGTGTAAAAATGATGACGGTGCTTATTACTGGGTAAGAGAAGGATTCAATACTGTTTGCGGTGAAATGGACAGTACTTGTCTTGATGAAAACATTGCTTGTGAGGAAAACGCTTGTGATAGTGAAGAACACATGGTTTGTCATAACAATTATTGGATTTCAAAAACTGAAGCAACGGATTATAATAGTGTTTGCGGAAGAAAAGATTATCTTGCTGGTGGAACAAACGCTCAGGAAGGAGACTGTGACACTTCAAACAACTATTATTTCGATGGTTCTGGATGGACTCTAAACAATTATTGCACGTATACATCAACTAAAAACTTTGATTCTGATTGTTATGAATCAACTTGTTATGATACAACTTGCAATGTTGACTCTGAAACTTACTGTGAAAACAATAATTGGTTTAGTTCAGATTATGAAAATTTATGTGGCTCTAAAGACTCAACCTTTGGCTGTCCATTATGCGTTGAAGGAATATGTGATGTTTTAAACAATGCTTATTGCAGCAATGGGGTTTGGGTAACTAGTGGCTATTGTGATTACAATAATTGTTATCAAGAAGATTCTGAATGTCTTGTGGCCTGTTTAAATACCAAAGATCAATGCTGTTTGCCTGTAGCAGATGGTGTTTGTGATAAAGAGTGTACAAATGCACAAAACGACCCTGATTGTTCAGAATGTACTTCTGCAACCGGTGATTGCTGTGTAGCAATTGTTGATGGTGTTTGTGATGGAGACTGCAATCATCTTGATCCTGAATGTGTAGATGAATGGGTTTTTGACGTTGATAAAGACGCACCAAATAACCCTATAGTAAATGTTATTGGTGTAAATGAGTATAACCCCGACCCACACAACAGGTGGAATATAAAAACCACTCCCCAGTTCATTCTTGATTACACAAAAAGAACTAATGAAACAACTGAAAACCTAAATATTTCAATTACAGAAATTGATATTACACCAAACAACGCCAACATAATCTGTGATACAAATGCTAAAAACTTGTTCCAATGCAGATTTTCTAATAATCTTTTAGAAGCAGATTATACAATTAATGCTGTTGCACAAAAAATGCTTCCAAATGGTAGTTTTGGAAGTCAAGGAACATATAATTTTAAATTGAATATTGATGCGACAAGACCATTATTCAACTTAGAAGTATCACCACAATATGCAAGAAGCGACCAAAGAATCACTGTTACAATAACAAACATTTCAAATGAACAAAACCACGATTTAATGATGAATATGAAGGTTAATGATGTTGAGAGATTAATAAATGTATCACAAGGATACACGTTTTTCATACCTGAAAATTATAATTGGGGTGCTGAAGGTGAAAAAATTGTGGAGTTTAAAGTTATAGATTACGCAGGAAATGAAAAAACACTCACAAAAAGCATTTTCATAGACAACACAATACCTGAAATAATAATTACTGAAATAACAAGTGAGGGCACTATTTTACAAATCAATGAAAACTTAACTGCTGTAAGCAATCGGAACGTAACCCTGTTTGGAATAACATCTATTGACACAACCAATCTTTGCTATTTCGCAAACATTTGCAATCCACCACAAAGTACTTGCATAAGAAGCTGTGCTTCATCGCAAAGCCCATGTATTAATATTAATGGTGAATTCTCGTTATCACCACCAATTTGTGGATTGGACTTAGGAGAATCATTCAATGACATAATAATCACTGCAACTGATAAAGCAAGAAATTATTTTAACAGTACACTCTACGTGCTTTTAGATTTACAACCACCATCACCTCCAAATATTACTATCGGGTAAAAAGAGATGAGAGTTTCAAAAATAGTTTTAATAATAGTTATAGCTTTAGTATTAGCTACAAATGTTTTTTCTCAAAGTACTGTTTTTGAAAAAATAGAAACAACGAATTCCCAACCATTAATAACAATCAAATACTCTGAATACGTAACTATCATTGCAAACCTAACAAGAAATAACAATCAGTATCCCTTAAACATCGATACTTCTAATAACAAAATTTTTTTCATAACTCCAATAAACCATCTTCAAAATGGTGATTATGAACTATCAATAATTGCAACTGACAAACTTAAAAATCCTCAAGTCTCAATTCAACCAATTACTATAAACGCGCCTTATATGAACATTAATATTTTAGAGCCCAATTTAGGTGTTTCTAACAGCACTATTTTTGATGTTGTAGTATCAACCGAAAGAAGTTCTGAGTGCATATATGGATTTTCCAGACCCACAGGACCACCTTATGAATTCATAATGCCTTATGACTTTGTAAATTTTGGAACAGCACACTTTCTTTACGAGGTAAATAAAAAAAATCCTAATCATGAAATACAATTAATATCACCTTCAGCTGATGCTGATGGAAAAGAAAAAATGATTTACGTTCTTTGCAAAGATGAGTTTGGAATAATTCATCCAGGAGAACTATACCTTGCTTATGATAACACACCACCATCATTGGGAGTATTTATTACTCCCTCTCTTGTTAATGATATAGAACTTCCTTGGTCTGAATTAAATATTTCAACAAGTGACAGATCTATTTGCAAACTTCAAGATGAAAGTTTCAACATCGCACAACTCAATAATTTTTCCGCTTATAAAAAAAATCACCGAATCATCCTAAACTACACAAACATTGCTTCTTTAAAAAAAAATGAAGGGTTGTTTGACAAGTATGAATTTATTTATAATATAACCTGCAGAAGCCTTGCGGGATTAGAGTCTAAAAAAAACAATAATTTAGTGGTTGTTGATTTTGATCCTAATTTTGATATAAATCTTAAAAGCCCAAAAGAATATACTGCTCAAAGACAAATATATTTCGAAATTGAAACATCTGTAAAAACACCAAGCGGATGTCGGATTGTTGGAAATTATTTTTCCCTTTCAACAACAGACAACATTCATTACGGTGCAAACCTTGGAGAACTATCTGAAGATGATTATTCTTACGAGATTATTTGTGGAAGCTTACTTGGAGATGTTGCAAAACAAGTAAGTTTTATCGTTGATAGAACAAAGCCAAAAAATTTTACTATGACTGCCAAAAACCCTTCTTGCAGCCTTGATAAGATTCAAGCAGAAGTATCGGCTGTTGATGAACTTTCTGGCATTAAAAATTATAATTATAGTTTAATGAAAGGCGGAATAATAATTTTGGATGGTGAAAAAGAATCGGCCGGAAAAATCAACATCATCACTGAACTTGAAGAGGATGAATTTTATACTTTAAACAGTATCGCTTATGATTATGCAGGAAATTTTTTGGAAAAATCTGCAAATATAAAGGCGATTCCAAACACTAACATTTTGTGTGATTATGAAAAACCTTCTTCAAGAATAACAGTTATTCCTACATTTGAAGGAAGCAAAGTGCTTGTTGAATGTTCTGATTCTAACAGTGGTTGTTCTGAAACTTTTACCTATAAAATAAGCGATGATGAAATTTGTAACCCAATAATTATTGAGTCTTATGATGCGGAAATTATTATAAGTAACTCTTCGTACTTTTGTTGGAACGTCTTTGATCTTAACAACAATAATTTTTCCGATAAAAAGTTTGTTGAAGTAGTATCTGTAGAGGAGATTTATCCCAATCATTGTTTTAATGAAGAAAAAGATTTGGAAGAAACAGGTGTTGATTGTGGAGGCGTATGTCCTGTTTGTGAAGAAATCGGTTCTGGCTGCATAAATAATTCTGATTGCTTAACAAATTCTTGTGATGACATAACTAATACTTGTGTTGAACCAAGTTGCTCTAATAATTATTTAGACGGTGAGGAAACAGATATTGATTGTGGCGGGGATTGTAATGGTTGTCAAATCGGAGAGATTTGCGCTCTAAACTCTGATTGTGAAAACAACAATAGATGTGTTAATAATGTTTGTGTAAACACAACTATTGACACTGATGATGACGGCGTTCCAGATCATCTTGACATCTGCCCAGACACTTCTAAGAATTTCATGGTTGACGAAGATGGTTGCCCAACAGAAATTTTAGATGAAGATGAAGATGGAATGCCTGACTTTTGGGAAGAAGAAAACAATCTCAACCCGCAAGACCCAACCGATGCTTATGAAGACCCTGATAATGACGGATTTGAAAATCTTAAAGAATATCAACACAATACAAATCCACGAGATCCTAATAGTTATCCTGAAATATCAGAAACTGATGATTCAGACAATGATGGAATGCCCAATTTATGGGAAGAAGAAAACAATCTCGACCCACAAGACCCAACCGATGCTTATGAAGACCCTGATAATGACGGATACACAAACTTAGAAGAATACCGTGCTGGAACTGATCCCAATGACCCGAACAGTAAACCAATAATAGATGACCCTGTCAAGTCTAAAAACCTATTGCCTTCAATTCTTTTAATAGTTGGCTTAGTGCTGGTTTTGGGCGGAGGGTTCTATATTGGTTTTACTTTTATAAAAAACAAGAATGAAAACAATAAAAACATCCCTGAAATAAGAGTTATTGATGAAAAGCAAAAACAACCAACTACTGAAGCATCAGAAAAACATGTTAAAAAAGAAAATTTACAACATACAAAAACTGAGCTTTTCAAAAAGAAAGTTTTGGAAAAGAAAGAAAACAGGACTTCATTTCTCAAAAGTTTTGAAGATAAAAAAATTGATGAAAAATCTGTTGTCGCTGATGAATTATCAGATATAATTAGTTCTAAAAAAGAATCTGTTGAAAAAGAAGAAGAAGAAACAACTGACAAACCTTCAAAAAAAGAAGAGTTTATTGATGTAAGCAAACTTGGAAAAGAAGATGATTTTAAGAATGAAAACGTTGGTTCTGATGTTTTTGAAAGACTTGGAAGTATTACAAAAGAAAAAGATGAGGGAGAAGAAATACTTAAAGATAAATCTGTAAAAGAAGACGATGTTGATTCAGATAAAATAGACAAAGAATTTTCTAAAAGTATTGATAAAGATTTGGTTATAAGCGATTTAAAGCCTAAAACTAAAGAAAATAATAAAGATGAAGTTGAACCTTTAAACATTAGTAGTGAGGATGTCTTTGAGCAACTTGCAAATATTGCGAATAGTAATCAAGAGGCTGTAAAAAAGAGCATTGACAAAGAAGATATTTCCAGCAAGGACATGCTTAGTGTATTTGCAAATCTAACTTCTAAAAAACAAATAGACACAAATGTTTTTAAAGCCATACTTTCACAATTACTTGATAAAGGAAAGATTTCAAAAAAAACAGTCACTGAAATCTTATTTGAGTTTATGGATGAAGAACTACTAACTAAAAAAGAAGTTTCATATTTACTCAGAGAATTAAACCTTGTTAAAAAATGAAGAAAGCACAAATCCAACAAACATTCATCTATATATTAACAATAATTCTTGTCGGAATTATTCTTTTAATTGGATATAAATCTATTGGAAGTATAATGTCTAAGGGTTGTGATGTTGAAAAAACAACTTTTAAGAGCGATATAAAAGCGCTTGTTGAAAGGTATAATAGTTATGGCTCTTTAAATCGTGAAGAAATGAATGCACCCTGCGATTATTCAAAGGTTTGCTTTGTAGATGCAAACGAGGTTGGGGTTGGAACATTCACTACCACAAATAAGATCATAAAAGATAGTGTGAATGCTGGAATTGAGCAAAACATTTTTTTGATAAAAGAAGGTTCGCCATCGATAACTGAACCAATTGGCTTTTCAGAAGCAATCAAAGTTGATTCAAAAATTATTTGTATTAATGAAACCAATAATAAGTTTAAAATTCAATTTGAAGGAACCGGCAAATATACGAAGATAAGTAACCAATAACTATGATTGATACAAATAACAAAAATCAGATACAAAACAGTTGTTTTCATCCTAAAGGACAAAGTCTGATTTTTGGGATTAACAAAAAGCGCCACACTCTCAATCTAAAGAACAAGATATTGCGGTTTTTGTTAATGAAAAAAGCACAGATAGCAATACAATTTAACTGGATTTTCATATTCATAGTCGGAGCAATAATCCTTGCCTTTTTTCTCGTCGTCATAAAATCACAAACTACTGAGTCAAACGCAGAGGTTGCAGCAGAACTAATAAATAATCTTGAAACAATAATTAAAACTTCTCAGCAATCAAAAGGCTCATTTAAAAGTTTGAGTTTGCCAACAGTAACTATTGGTTTTACTTGCGAAGAAGATATTTCTTTTTTCGAATTAAAAGAAAGCAGTTACAAAAAAGACAACCCTTTTGACATCATCTTTGCACCTGAAGAGATATCCGGAAATAACCTCTTCATGTGGAGCCTGGAGTGGAAACTTCCCTACCCTGTTGCACATTTTCAATATTTAACAAATAACAGAATAAAATATGTTATCATTGATGACACGAGTTCTTTTGCTGAAGAATTAAATAAGACTCTCCCAAAAAATATCACGAAATCTTTTATTTCATCAAATGAAGCTGTTGTTGATCAAAACTATGACCATTACAGAATCATCTATTTTGACACAAAACCAACCAATATTAACACTCCTGAGAAAAAAACAAGTTATTTGAATGTTACAGTATCGGGAACAAATATTGATTCGTACGGAGAACTAGAATTTTTTAATGGAAACAAAGATTCTCTTGGAAAAAATAAATTCTTAAAACTTGAATCCCTCCTTGGAGCAGTTTTTTCAAACACAGAAGAATTTTATAATTGCACTATGAAAAAAGCCTTTGAAAGACTTAACATAATAAATTCTGTTCATAACAACAGAGCCAATAATTTAAGTCAAAGTCAAATTGATAGCACTTGTAAAATATTGTATCTTACAACCGAACAAGCAATTTTAACAACTCTTGAATTAAAAGACGCTCATACAATATATATTAACGCTCAAGACATAAAAAAATATAATGAAGATTTGATGAGAGGGAAAAACTGTCCCTTGATATACTAAAAAAATAAGAAAAATGTAGCATGATAAAAAGAAAAAAAGCACAAGTACAAATGGGCGAATCATTTGCAATAATAATAATTGTGATAATCATGATAGTCTTAGGGTTGATATTTTATTCAAAAATAAAATCAGAAGACATTTCAAAGAAAGAATTGTTATTTGACGAATTAAGCATGGTTGAACTTGCACAAATTGCAGGGGCATTGCCGGAAATTCATTGTTCAAGCGCAGATGTATCTGATTCAAACTGTATTGACTTGTTAAAAATTAATGCGTTGGAAGAAATAATTACTAGCAGTAGTGCTTCTGGCGGGGATAAAACAGCTTTTTATTATTACAGAGAAATTTTTGGCAGAGGAAAAATCATGATTAGAGAAATAGGACTTGACGGAACTATAAATGAATGGATTCTTTACAAAACCGACAACGAAAGCCTTTCACAAAACACAATATTCTCACCAGTTTCAATATATAATCCCTCCACAAACACGAAATCCTTTGGAATGCTCATTATAACAAAATATACTTGAACTTACTGCCAGATGAAAAACAAAAAAAAGGCGCAAATGGAAATCATGGGCTTAATGGTCATAGTTGTCTTAATAGCAATAAGTATTTTTTTCATGGTTTCTTTTAGAAGCAATAATCAACCAACAACCATAAAAAAAGATTATTCAGACACACAACTCGGAACTAATTTTATTCTGGCAATACTAAAAGTAGATACTGAATGTCAAGGATTAAATATTGAAGAATTAATAAAAGACTGCGCAACACAAAACAGGGTTAGCTGTTCTGGAATAAGTGGCTGCGAATACTTAAATCAGAGCATTGATTTCCTTCTTAATAAAACACTGTATAATATGAGCACTCGGTTTAATTTTACGATTGAAAAAGCAAAAATACCAATTAGTTTTGCAAATGAATGCGAAATGAGTGATGAAAGCACAACAACAGGTTTTCAACCGATACCACTTTACCCTTTAAGAAATGATAATGCCTTTGTAAAACTTAAAATTTGCAAATCTTAAAAAAAATAGTTTTATTAATTTCTTAATAGCGAAACTTTTTTATATAGAAAAAACTGTTTTTGTTCTTATGGCAGAAGAAAGTGAAATGATGTTTGGAAATCTTGGAATACTAATAATAATAATTTCAATATTCATTATTTGTCTCATTATAGCTATAAAAATATTAGGGGTTTTGAATACATGAATAAAAAAGGATTGATGCTTTCAAAATCAGTAAACCTGTTTCTTTACGGCGCAATATTTATTATTCTAGTAATAATAGTGGGTATGATAATAATTAATCTTACTAAAGGAAACAGTCGGGAAGACTGCAGACTAAGCATGCTTATGAAAACGGCAACAACAGTTGAAGTTGCAGGGGGTTTTGCAGGTGTGAACTCTCCAATAAGTGATTCTTGTCCACGATACTTTGTTAAGTTTTCAAAAACAAAAGCAGAGATAAGAAAAGGCACAAAAGCCTTTGATACTGTAAAGTATGATAAATTAACAAAGGATAATGAATTAACAAACGATATAGTGAACAAACTCGTCGCTGAAGAACTAAGAGGCTGCTGGTATCAATTCGGAGCAGGCAAGATGGATGCATTTTGGATTCCAAGCAAATTATATTTAATAAACGACTGGAGTAACAATGAAAAAGTGTGTTTCATCTGTTCAGAAATAGAATTTGAAAAACAAGATTTTAACAGTATAAATTATGATGGTTTTTATGATTACCTACAAGAACATGATATTTTAGGGACAACAAAACAAGGCGATGGTGAAACATTGTATTCTTACCTTACAACAACTGATTTCTGCCAAGACAAATACTTAGCTGCAGGCATCAACTGTTGGGAAGCTTATGCAAGTGAAGAAAACATTAATTTACAATTGAAATTTAATTCAGATGAGAGATATTATGTGGTTCTCATAAGACATGGAGAAGATAAAGATGATGCAACGATTAACAGCTATGTAATACCAACATCTGATTATAGGCAGTATTGTAATCAACAAGCAAAATGAAAAAAAAAGGGCAATTAGACACAGTTGTTATCATGCTCATAATTCTTGTAAGTATTGTTGCTCTACTCATGATTTACAAGTTAATATTTCAAAAAACAAACGATGTTTTAACATACTCTGATTGTTCAAAAAGCATTAATGCGCACCTCTTAACAAGGGGTTTGACAAAAGAAATACTTATTTCAAACATTAACTGTCAAACAAGATATCCCTTAATAAAAGAAAATAATCCTAAAAACATAAAGATGATTCTTGCCGATGAAATGAGAACCTGTTGGGATACCTGGAAGAGAGGTGAAAAAGAATTATTCAGTGATGAAGGAGTGTATTGTCACGTATGTGCAATTCCTGAGTTTAAAAATAAAAAATTGAAAATTGAAAATTTCGACCAATTCTTAATAAGAACCTCTATGATTACAAATAATCCTGAAAAACTAACATATATGGAATACTTCTCTGGATTTGAATCTGTATCTGATGAAACGAGAGAAAAATTTACAAACAACATTGTTGCAAATGATTTCAACTTTGAAATTGACACAGCAAAACCATACGCGATAATATTTTATTACAATAAAGACCGAGATAAAATAAAAGAAGTTTTGAATGTTGCAGCAAGCGTTGCTGTTGGAACAACAGCAGGTGCTGTGACTGGAGGAGTTATTGGTGCAAGCATTGGTGCAGGTACCGCTGGAATAATCTGCGGTTTTTTTAGTTTGGGAATAGGAGCAATTCCCTGTGCAATAACCGGAGCAAAAGCAGGTGCAATAATTGGAGAAGTAGTGGCTGGCAGTATCGGTGCATTTACAGGGTACTATCTAACTGACAGAAATGTTCCAGAATGGATGTCCCATATAATGATAAAAGAATACACAAAAGATAGTCTTACAAGTATGGGCTGTAGTATCGCCGCAGCAGACGCCACATAACAAACACAATAAACGCAATAATTAAATAGCTAAAAACAAAATTATGAAATAATATGAGCGAAGACGAAGGAAGCGGAATTGGAACAGTTACAAAAATGGTTCTTTTAATGATTGGAGCAGTAGTTTTAATAATAGTAATAGGAATTGTTGCAAAAGTAATAATTAAACTAATAAAATTGAACATAGTATAAAAATGATAAATCGCAAAGGAGTTGGTCCGGGAATTTTGTTAGCGCTAATTCTTGCCGGAGTAATAATTGTAGTTTTAGTAATAATTGGACCTCAAAATATTGCAAAATTTGTTTCAAACATTGTTAATATTGCAGAAACAAACGGTGTTTCCCAAAGCCAACAAGAAAAAATAATACTTCAAAACCTAAACGATTATTGTGACAAAGGAAAATTAAAAGAAGCAGAGCAAGAACTTAAAGCGCTCGAAGAAGAAAACTCAAATTCCCTGTTGATAATTGATGGTTATATAAAAATAATTAATGCCTACAATAAAAAAAACAATGATGACAAAGTTATAACTTTTTCAAACGATGTACTAAACGGATACTCTAACATGTTATCTGAAGATCAAGAAACAGAAATTGTTAAACTATTAGTTGAAACATACTATGAAAAAGGTAAATGCAATGAAATAATTGCATTACTAAACGGCAAAGATTTAAAAAATTACGAGTTTGAAACAGGATTCAAACTGCTTCAATGTTATATATATAATAACTGTGGACAAGCCAGGTCTACCAAAGGAAAACTAACACAAATATTTTCCGACAAAACAGAGATTATAGAACTAGAATTTAAAAATAGTGGCTGTTTAGATTCTTATTAGAAGTTATCGCAAAATTTATATATGTATTATTCTAAAGTAATGATTATTCAAACACCGAGGTGATAATATGTTTAAAAAAGGACAAGGAATCAGCATGAATGTTATCATTATTGCTGCAATAGCATTATTAGTACTAGTAATCTTATCTGTATTAGTTCTGAATGCAGGAGGAAAAATAGGAACAGGAACAAACTGTGCAGGAGTACAAAATAGCGAATGTGCAGACAGCATTGCTGGTTGTCGAGACGGATTCATAAGAGATATTACCAAAAGTTGCACAGATAAAACAAGAGTTTGCTGTATACCTTCACCAATATAAAAATGAAGAACAAAAAAGGAGTGGAGATGTCACTCTCCACGATAGTCATTGCAGCGATATGCCTATTCGTTCTAGTCATACTAATAGTATTGGTATCAAAGCAAGGAGTAAACGTTTCTAAAAGCACAACATGTATTACAAAAGGCGGAAGTTGTCAAAAAACAAATTGTGGCAGTGAAAAACTTATAGGAATAGGAGATGGTTATTGTCCTGATACAACAGCACAATACTGCTGCAGACCAATCTAAGCATTTAATAATGAAAAAAAAAGGCCAAAACGTAGGCATGGGAACAATAATTGGATTAGTGTTAGTTGTATTTCTAGTTTACCTAAGCGTGAACCTTTTAGGAAAAGGAGTTATCAATGTTGGAAAAACAGATAACTGCGACTTAAAAAATGGTATTTGTAAAAATTCTTGCAGTGCAACAGAAATAAAATGGGAAACACAAGACTGCAAAGCAAAAGACCAAATATGCTGCATTTCAAAAACAGGAGAACCGACAAAAAACCCTGCAGATAATTTAAAAGTCTTATTAATGGGTGAATATGGTCAAAGACTTTATGAGTATAATACTTTAAAACTTCGAATTCCAGCCAGTGGAAGTTCAAATAAATATCCTTACACAATCCAAGTTTATCCTATGACTAATTTAGATGATATTTCATACTGCTCAATTGCAATATTCAGAACGAAGAATAATATGAATGTATACTTAAGAAAAAATCCAGAACAAACGCCTTTAGATGATAAATTTAAACCAACAATTGCAAACCCAGAAAGCGAAGACTCTTTTTATATAGGAGGAGATTGTGAATATACAGAACCACAACATGGATTAACATTTACTTTTAATACAGAATCATGGTGGGGAGAAATAGAAAAAACTCAAGGACCATTTACACTATTCGTCAGAGGATATGATGATAAAAATGAAGAAAAAGGAAGAATAACAATAAATATTGCACTAGAACAAGATATAATACTAGAAATAGAAGGAACTGGAGAGGAAGAGATAATCACACCAACAGGAATAGTTCTTTGTCAAAAAATAAAAGATAAAACTGTTTGTGATGATGAAATTTCTTGCACATATAGCGACGAAAATAATTTGTGCATTGATTGTAGAATAGAAGACGCTTGTTCTTATTTGGGTTTTGAACCTTCATGCACATACGCAAAAAGATGTGGACTAGACTGTACATGGGACTTCGGGAGAAACAAATGTATTGGTTGTGATAACATAAACCTATTGAATTTAATAACAAACAAAAACTCTTGTGAAGCTTTAAAAGAAAATTGTGAATTTAATACTTTATGGGATAAAGATCAAAAAAATGGCGGACAATGCTTTAAATGCTCTGAACTTGTAGAAACTAAGTGTAAAGGCTTAAAAGAAAGTGCTTGTAAAGACGCAATAACTGATTGTGAACAGTATGACAGCAACCCCCTATCAATCTGTTATTGGGATGAAAATAATAAGAATTGGCTTAGTTTTTCAAATCCTGTGTGCAAGATAAGTTTTTGTGGAAATAATGAAAAAGAATATTATGAAGAATGTGAAAATTACAACGATTGTGTTGAATTAAAATCAGATAAAATAATTTCTCCTAACCAAGATTGGGCTTGTGACAATTGTCACTGCGAGTTAAAAACTAAACCTGTATGAAAATGATGAATAAAAAAGGAGAACCATTAAGTGCACCGTTACTTGGAATCATATTACTGGTAATTGTGGCCTTGATAATCATTTTCGTACTGTACAACTTTACAGATTTATTCAAAAAAAACGCTGACGCACTTTCTTCATGTGGTGTTCCAGGTGTCGGAACTGGTGAGTGCAAAGCTGGCTGTGACCCTGTTACAGAGACCGGGTTTAAAGGTTACAGTTGTCCTACAAAAAAAGAAAAAGGTATGAGTGAAGAAGAGATTACAGAGAATAAAAAAAAGGTTTATTGTTGCATTACGCTTTCTGAAGAACTTTCAAAATGATTTTTTATGACAAAAAAGGAATTGGATTATTGGTAAAGAAGCTTATTACCATAACACTGTCCATTTTGGTTCTCGTTTTCGTTCTCGGGTTTGGAAACAACTTATTCGCTTCTGTTTTTGGCACTGCAGATAAAGACACCATGGAACACTTCGAACTTGCAGGCGCAAGTATTGAATTAATATTAGAATCAGAATTTAATTTTGAAACCCAGAGAATGGCATTTTTTTTAGATAACAAATATATATTGGTTGGATTTGACAAAAACTGGGATGAAACAAAGACTCAAAGCAATGATGTTAATGACGATGATGGTCCTGTTCTTAAACCAAATGAATGCTATGATAAAAATGGACAGGAAAAAGCTTGTATTTGTTTGTATAATGGTGACATAGCAGAAAAAAATAGCAAGTTATTTACAAAAAACCTTAATGGGAATGAAGATGAAGCAAAAGATTATCATATTGTTAGAAACGGGTGCAAAACATTTGAAGGAAACATAAAATTTATCTCTCATTTTAATAATCCTCAATCTACTAAGGTGTCATGGGAACTCGGTAGCTTTAAAGGAGTAAAAAGAACTGACATTCAAAACCCATATGATCCACATATAAAATCTATTGATTATGGCTACTTCTTCTTATATCCTTATAAAAAAACAAATAATTTTAATCTCTACTTTGAAAAATACAAGAATGATAAAGATGAAATATTTATTTATGTAACAAATGAAGAAGAAAGCAATTATGAACAAATACAAGAACGAGAAACCTTACTTAACCGCTGCCCAAAAACAAATGGTTTATGTAATGATAAATATGTAAAAGAAATCATTAAAGACCCCAATAATGATTATTATCAATGCATATTAACTAATCAAAAAATATGCGCTCCTGATCAAATATCAGATTGTCCTGATGGAGAAGTCAGAGATCTTTGTGTTTGCGAAAACTTTGCTGTAACAGAAGGTTTTTGCGACATTACAGCTAACGAATTTTACACTATAGAAGAAAACGGAGTCAGATATGACTGTATAAATAAAATAACAAAGTGCGAAAACTACTGCCTTAGTGCAAATGACTTAAATCCTAATTGTGAAGATAAAGCTCAAAAAACACTTTGTCTTGGAGACATCTGCGAACTTGGCTGTGATTTAAGTACAAGCATTATACCATTGACTATTCCAACCTGTATATCCTAATTAAATCAAAAAGCATATAAACTATTTTCTTCTAAGAATATAAAGAATGACTTGGAATAAAAGAGGTGTGAGTTTAATTTATGAAAAACTAATTATTATAACACTAATAGTATTTGTCGCAGTAACCTTATTTTTATGGATAAAAAACGTTGGAAATGACACTCTTTACTGGAAAAATTATTATGCAAAAGACGTTGCTCTCATAACGGACTTATTACACGCAACAAATGGAATTGTAAATATAAATTATGATGTTTTGAATTCTCCTAAAAAATTAGAATTTCTTTTACAAAAAGACAGCATTGCAGTATATGATTACAATCCTAATCTTGAAAGAGGAAAACAAATTCCCACCATATTTCGTTTTGCAAAAGACAAGACAACAATAATAACCACTGGAGAACTATCATCGTGTTATTTTAAGATTATACAAAAACAAAACACCCTTAGTTTAGAAAAAGATTCATTTAAAACGACAATTTGCCCGTTATATCCAACAACAAAAAAAGAATTAAAAAGCGTGAGTATCTATGTAACTTATGAAGATGATGAATTTACAAAAATGATTGGTGAAGCAGTAAAAAAAAGACTAGAAACAAAAGATGTAACAATTACTATTTCCAAAGAAGATGCTGATATTTCAATCAAGATATCAATTCATCAAGACCAAAAAAATATGTTAAAAATATTCTACCCAGTAAATATAAATATTAAGAAAAGTGAAAAATTGTCCTGCATAATGAAAAACCAACTAACACTAAAACTGCCCGGCCAATACACAAGTGTAAAAGAAGAATCTGCAAACCGATACTCTGTAAGAATGCAAGGATTAAACACTGAAAAACCAGGTGTTGAAATAGAAATTGGTTCACAAGAAGAAGTAGAAGATGCTAACGCTCTAAAAAGTAAACAGTCAGACATCGTAAACGCAATCATTAAAGGTGTTGAGGATTATTTCAAATGAACAAAAAAGCAGATTTTACAATAACAATGATTTGGAAATTTTTATTCTTATCACTAGCACTCTTCTGCGTCTGGTTCATAAAAGAATATTTCACCGTTCAAAACCTACAAACCGACCTGCTAGAAACAGAAGTTTTTTTTGAAAGAATGCTTTATTCACCAAGCACACTTTCATACCAAGACCCTATAACACAAAGATATTATCCAGGAATAATCGACCTTGATAAATTAACAGATGAGAATCTGAATAAAACGTTGAATTATACAAACAAAAAAACATTTTCTGCAAAAATTGATCTTGAAAAGGAAAAAATAACTGTTTATTATCATAAACGATGGTATAAAAGACTTGCAGCGGCAAGTTTTCTCCAAAACGGAGGCGTTCACACAGTAAAAAGAACCATTCCAATAACCTATGAAGAGAACGGAGTTTTTTCAAAAGGAGTTTTAAAAATTCACTTGATAAAAAAGAAAAGTTAAAAAAAAATAACCAATATTGATGAGAAAAACAAATAAAAAAGGACAAGAAGAAATTATTGCTTCATTTTTCGCATTTATGATATTTGCATTGATAATAATCATATTCTTGCTGTTATTCACAATGAAAGGTAAATCACTAGAAAAAAATCGTGCTGAAAAAATTGGTGACGAATACGCAAAAAACCTAATGCTATTCTACCTAAGACAACCAGTAAGCTTTGAAGAAAAAAACTATTCTGTTTCAGAATTAATAAGAATATTTTATCTGATAGAAAACCCACAACTAACAAGAATTTCAAACAGTCAAAAAGACCAAATAAAAAAAATAATTCAAGATACAGGAAAAGAATTTTTCAAAACAGCCTTTGATTCAATAGACTGGAACGCAGAAATAAAACTAATAAACAACTTACTTTCTGAAAAAATATATTTAAATGACGAACAAGCAAATAATTATCTCGGACAAAAAACAACAGAACTAATTACACCTCTTCCAGATATAAAAGAAATAACTATAATACTAAAATACCCAAAAAAAGAAAACATATTTGATTTAAAATGATGAAAAAGAAAGGACAAATATTTGTAATAACAATCACAATATTTGTATTTATAGCTTTAACAAGTTTGTTCATAGTATTAAACAACAAGTATGAAAACAAAGATGTTACTGAAAGAAAAATAGGTGATTATCAATCAGCAATTGCAAATGCTTTCTTAGAAACAGAAATGATTCTAAACTACTTAGATATTGCAGCAAAAAAAACTGCGTATGAAAGCATTGAAGAAATGGGGGAACATACAGGAACAGAAAGCTCTAATTGTGGAGAGTACAACTATAATCTGCTTAATACTAATAAAAATACTAACTGCTTCGGACAATGGACACAAATACTTGAAGGCACATATGAAGAAATTCTTGAAAAAGAACTAAAAAGTGATAGTTCAAAAGTAATTTTTAATCATGATGTTGATATTTCTGCTCATTCTCA
Source organism: Nanobdellota archaeon (assembly GCA_018817005.1). Taxonomy (GTDB): domain Archaea; phylum Nanobdellota; class Nanobdellia; order Woesearchaeales; genus JAHIUF01. The sequence goes on along the minus strand of JAHIUF010000012.1, from coordinate 5,421 downwards.
GAACCCGGATGATTTAATAATTTATGGTTACTCAAAAAAACCGCAAGACATGATAATTTCAAAAACTGGATTTATCAGCAAAGATACATCAACAGGAATGACAACCCTTGACTCCAACATACAAACAAAAATAGATGCTTATGAACAGTTCATCGAAAAATATGCTAGCGAAGAAGGAATTCCAGTTCCTTTAATAAAATCACTAATCTATCATGAATCAAAAGGATGGGAAGAAGCAAATTCTACTGCAAATGCATTAGGGTTAATGCAGATAGTGCCTTTTGATCCTAAAGGTGTTATGGTCAATCATAATTTCAGTGTAAAAACAAGTTGCAAATTTACAAAAGCCGATACAATACAAGAATTTACAGCAAAAAATGTTGGAAAAGAATATTTTGACCCGGAAAAAAATATTTGCTGCGGAGTCAAATTCTTAAAAGAAAAAATGGAGCAAAAAAAAGAGGTTACATGGAATTGTTGCGGAAAACTAACCGATAAAGGAACATGTGTTAGAAAAATCTATGATAACTCATACGAAATTGGTTTAAGACTTTATAATGGTGGTGCGTGTGGCAATTGGGTTGACCCTGATTATGTTGAAACTATCGGAGCAATCTACCAGCTATACACCGGTGTTCCTTTAAGTCCTGAAAATTACGGAACATATTCTTTTGATACAAATTTTGCAACGAGTATTAATTTTAATCTTGAAGTGTATGATGAAATAGTGGTTTTCTCAGAAAATCTGATAAAAGACTGTACAAATAATGTTTTTTCCTGCATAAATAAACAAATTGAAGATTTCAACAAACAGCATGAGACAAAGATAAGCTTTGGACACTGTGAAGAAGGAGGGAAAAAAGTTTTATACGACTTTGCAGAAAACATAATTGATTGTCAAAATGCACAAAAAGATGAATGCTTATGCAAAGTTAATGAGGATTACACGCAAGAAACAATAGATGAAGAGAGTTTAAAAGATAACTATGAAATTAAGTTTAAAGAAGAAATAATTGCTACACCTATAGGAACGAATCCTGATAAAAAATATATTTTAAACCTTACAAGTCATGACAACATAACAACCAAATTCACGATTTCCGACCAAACTTTTTGGGAACCGACAACCTATACATTCGAGTATGATACTGATGAATACAAAGATGGAACAGTAGTTTTTGAAGACTCATCAGGAAACCTGCATAAACTAAAGAACTTCGACAATTTATATTTATACAAAAAAGGACAAGTATTCGAATTCGCAACTTATAAAAATAATATGTTAGAAACACCAACAATACAACCAATATCAAAAGAATTAGATTATTGTTTAATACCAAAGAACAAATATTCCTTCTGTGCAAAAACAAAATACGAAAAACCTGTTGTGAAAGATAAAAAATACACTTATGAACCAATAAACATAAAGTTTTCATTAACACTACCTGGCGATGTACCACCAAAAATAACAATCACCACACAAGATCACCCAACAGAAAATAATGCGATAATCTTAACATTAACAAACATAAAAAGAACAACAACAGATGTTGAATACTACAATATTTACTGTTCACAAAACAGTTTTTCAGGAACTGTCAAAAACAAACAAGCAGACATAAGCCTTATTCCAACTGACAACAACGAAATCATAATCAAAATTGGTAAATGCAACGGACGAACAATACAAGACGACACACCATATTATTTTGTAGTAACTGCTGTTGATAAAGGACAAAATGAAAATCAAGATGTAACTGAAACGAGCGTTACGTCAAAAGCGAGCACAACCACAAGTCCAACCGGTGGAATACAACCTCCCGCACCAACCCAACCACCAATTCAAACAACAAAAAATTTTATGGACACAACATATGACTCTGGGAAAGATTATGGCTTGTTTTATTCAAGAAGTGAAGAGATATTCTATCCGAGCAATGTCAAAAAGTTAATAGAAGACAAGGCAAACAGCCTTAATTTATATATAAACATTTACGCTTCAGAAGATGAAGGAGACTTTAAAACAATCTTTGAATTAAACAAAAAACGAAGTGAAAAAATTAGAAGTCTAATTAAAAAAGAAGATGATAAAGTTCAAGTAGCAATCTGCAATAAAGGATCAACCAACAAATTTTCACAAGATAACAATGCTTTCAACAGAAGATTTGAAATTACTATTCAAGACACAAACTGTATAAATGAAATACACGAAATTGAATCACAAGTTCAAATCACATCTCAAGACGAGTATTTTGGCATAAAGTTTGAAAAACCAGAAGATTTTAACACAAAAGAAATAAAAATATACTATTCACAAGAACCATTTGAATACTATGAACAAACAAACAAACAATTATTATTTAAACAAGAAGATTTAAAGATGTTTCAAGATAAAGAAACAACAGAAAATCAAAAACTATACTATGACCATGAAAATCAGGAATATTACTTTCGAATAAAACCAGAGGACTTACTGACTCAGGAGTATTTTTCCATCATAATCAGCAACAAAGATGATGCTGAAATTAACTATGGAATAATAGATCTAAAACTAATCAATCCAGAATTAAGCTTTTGGATGAAAGAATAAAATATGATTTAGAAAACAACAAATTTTTTAAAGGATAACAAACTGATTTTTTAAGTATTGGGGGGATTATATGATTAACATGCCTTTATCTCAGATAAAAGAGAAAATAAAAGAGAATAGCAAACTTTCTGAAGAGGAAGTAAACCAAAAAATACAAGATAAACTCGAACAATTATCAGGACTTATCTCCGAAGAAGGAGCAGCACACATAATAGCAAACGAACTAGGAATAAAACTATTCGAAGTTGGCGGACTATTACAAGTAAAAAACATACTTTCAGGAATGAGAAATGTTGAAATCACCGGAAAAGTTATTCGCAAATATGAACTTCGAGAGTTTAAAACTGAAACTAAAGAAGGAAAAATAGCGAGTTTTCTCGTAGCAGATGAAACAGGAATCATCAGAGTTGTACTTTGGAATGAGCAAACAGATGACTTTGAAAAAATAAACGAAAACGACATCTTAAAAATAAAAGGCGCATTTGCAAGAGATAATAACGGACGAAAAGAACTACACCTAAGTACAGGCGGAGTAATCGAGATAAACCCAAAAGGTGTGAAAGTAGAAACAGCAGACAATACAAGAACAAGAAAAGAATTAAAAGACCTGGCTGAAGGAGACGAAAACATTGAAGTACTAGCAACAATCGTTCAAGTTTTTGACCCAAGATTTTTTGAAGTCTGCCCTGAATGCGGAAAAAGAACAAAACCAGTTGACGGAACATATAATTGTCCAGAACACGGCGATATAAAACCCGATTACAGCTATGTCTTAAACCTATTTTTAGACGATGGAACAGATAATGTTCGCGCAGTTCTTTGGAAAAACCAAACTCTAAGATTATTTGAAAAAACACATGAAGAATTTGTTAAATTCAGAACTAGTCCTACAGAATTCGAACCATTAAAAACTGAAATGCTAGGAACAATAGTAAAGGTTGTTGGAAGAACAAACAAAAACGATGCTTTTGACAGAATTGAACTAATCGCAAACATGATATTTAAAGATATTAAACCTGAAGAAGAAATAAACAGGCTAAAAAAACAGGCAGAAACAACAAAAGAAGAACCACAAAGAACTGAAGTGAAAGAGAAGGTTTCAAGCACACCAAAAGAAGAAACAAAAACAAGAGTTGAAGAAAAAAAACAGAAAATAGAATCAATAGTAGAAACAAAAGAAGAAGTACAAGAGACAAATGAGCATAACATTGAAGAAATAGAAGACGCTGTTAATGAAGACTCAAAAGAAGATTTTTTTGAAAAAGACGATGTTTTGTCAATAGATGACTTAGAAGATATAAAAGAATAAAGAATTAACTTTTTTCTTTTAAATTATTTTTAACAAAAGAAATATATTAATTATTATTAAGCAGAAAAAAATAATTTTTTCTACAAAAGAACCTGTTTTTACAAAGCCGCTTATTCTCCTACCAAAATAAAAAGGCTTAATGCCCTGCTTTGTCGCAGAATCGAAAAGCAAGTGAAAAAAGTAAGCAGAAAAAAAGATTCCTGCAAAGAAAAAATTTGAAAAAAACCATACAAAACAAGAGAACAAAACTGCTGCGAAAACTGAGTGGAAAACACCCCTGTGAGAAAAAAAGAAAGAAATATTTCTAAAATACCTGCCGATAAAAGATTTTTTTTCATCAATATCCGGAAGCAAAGATGCAAACAAAGACAAGACAACTATGAAAAAAGGGTTTAAGAAAGAGAAAAGTGTGATGAATACGAGTGATAAAAAAAATCCCCATAAAAGATGTGTTCTTCCAAGCATAGATTAATACTGAAACTCTAATTTATAAAAATTCTCATATAATCCTAAACGTCAAGAGGGCTTTTGATTCTACGAAAAGATTCTTTAGAAACACTTGTGTAAATCATTGTTGTACTAAGATTTGAGTGCCCCAGCAAATCCTGAATAATTCTTATATCAACACCGCCTTCAAGAAGATGAGTCGCAAAACTATGTCTTAGAGAATGCGGAGACACGTTTTTGTTTATACCTGCAAGCTTTGCACAAACAGATACAATTTTTTCAATAGAAGCAGGCGAATACTTAGAATTTCGACTTGAAACAAACACTAAACCAGTTTTATCAGCATACATTGAAGAAAGCATTCTTTTAACCTTAGAAGACAACATAACAACCCTGTCTTTTTTTCCTTTAGACTGTTTTATATGAATAATTTTTCTTTCAAAATCAATGTCTTTCCAACAAAGATTAATAAGTTCACTAAGCCTTAAACCTGCAGAATACATCAAAAGAATTATAACCCTATGTTTAAAATTATTAGTAGAAGAAGCCAACAACAAGATTTCTTTTTTTGACAAGATAACGGGAAGCTTCTTACTACTTTTTGCATTAGGGATTTTATCAGCATCAAAAACACCCAATAATCTCAAATAAAATTTTACAGCGAAACCCGCAGTTCTAAGAGTGGAGGTACTTTTGCCAGCATCAGAAAGATTTATCAAAAAACCCTCAAGCGACAAATCAGAATAAAGAAATCGACCAACATAATAAACATAACCACTAATCGTTTTGCGAGAATAACCCCTAAGCTTACACTCAGAAACAATCTTTTCTTTCCAATTAGATACAAAATAAGCGCCTCGAACCATAAACACCCCAAAAAGAAGATAAATTAAAAACTTTTAGCAAGAAAAAACAAGATATCTACGCATAACACCGCAAATAACACGGCATAATGTATGTTATATTCAATTTTTTCGCAATAAATAGGGCAAATTTTTGATAAAAAAACAAAAAATAGATTGCCTTTCAGGCTTTCTTCCTGCCCTTGATGTGCGAAAAAACTTTGCTACGCAAT